>CAZMYK010000671.1:0-2801 GCA_964570435.1 uncultured Saprospiraceae bacterium
TCTGAACACCCTTCCAATGCTTCCCGAGCGCTTTGAGACCAAATTGATGAAGGACAAGGGTGTCCAAAAGCAATTTAAGGTCATCAAAGGATTATTCAAGAAAGCCTCAGTGGTAATTAATTGCGGGGATGCAGGAACTGAAGGGGAACTCATCCAGCGATGGGTCATCAAACAAGCCACTTATAAGGGACCAGTTTCCCGACTGTGGATTTCCTCGCTTACCTCTGAAGCCATTCGTAAAGGCTTCGAAGACCTGAAGCCTGCCAGCAACTTTGATAACTTATTCTATGCTGCCAGCTCTAGAGCGATAGGAGATTGGCTTCTTGGAATGAATGCCACGAGACTGTATACGCTGAAGTATGGTGGGTATAAGCAAGTTTTGTCAGTTGGAAGAGTCCAGACTCCGACCTTGGCCATGTTGGTGAAAAGGTACTACGAAATCAAAAATTTTGTGCCTAAGGCTTATTGGGAATTACAAACGATCTATCGTGAAATCAACTTCAAACACGCAGGGGGTAGGTTCGAAACAGTGGACAAGGGGCAGGAAATCTTGTCGCAAGTCACTGACCAAGACTTATTGGTCACGAAGGTGCAAAAGAAGAAGGGTAGGGAGTATGCTCCGAAACTCTACGACCTGACGAGTTTGCAAGTACATTGCAACAATAAATTTGGATATTCTGCAGACCACACTCTAAAGATTGTCCAGAAGTTGTACGAAATGAAGGTCGTGTCCTATCCTCGGGTAGACACCACCTACCTGCCTGAGGACGTATATCCAAAGGTCCCAGGTATACTAAAGAGCTTATCGAAGTATTCTACATTTACAAATGAAATCCTTGGCGGTAAGATTAGAAAGTCCAAGAAGGTATTTGATGACAAGAAAGTCACAGACCACCATGCTATTATCCCAACAGGAGAAGAGCAAAACCTCAGTAGCGACCAGGAAAAGGTTTATGACTTGATAGCTAGGCGCTTTCTTGCAGTATTTATGCCAGACTGCGAGGTTGCTAAGACAACAGTTGAGGCCGAAGTAGCAGGTGTTGCTTTTCTTGCTAAGGGGAAGGAAGTGCTGCACGAGGGTTGGAGGGCTTTGTACCCGAAGAAGGAGTCTCAAAGTGAAAAAGAAGATGAAGAAAATAAGGACCTACCTTCTTTCACTGAAGGAGAAAGCGGTCCTCACGAGCCGACCCTGCGTGAAAAAATGACCAAGGCACCATCGAATTATACTGAGGCTTCTCTACTTAGAGCAATGGAAACTGCTGGAAAACAAGTCGACGATGAGGAGCTGCGTGAATTGATGAAGGCCAATGGAATCGGACGTCCTTCCACTCGAGCGAACATCATAGAAACGCTATTTAGAAGGAAGTATACTTACAGAAAGAAAAAGCTTGTTCTCCCGACAGATGTGGGGATCCAATTGATCGATACGATTAAGAATAAGCTATTGACTTCAGCAGAGCTTACTGGACAATGGGAAAAGCGCCTGAAGGAAATAGAGCGTGGCAGCTACAGTCCCAAGCCCTTTATTCACGACATGAAAAAGATGGTAGATGACCTAGTGACTGAAGTGCGCATGGAAAAGAATGTTGCTCGCTTTGTGAGCTCTAGTCCTAGATCGACGAGTAAAAGCAATGGAAGCAAGCGATCGAAGAAGAAACTTGGTACAAAGACCAAGCGGCCTGCAAAAATAGCGATGCAATGTCCCAAGTGCAAAAGCGGCACAGTAGTCAAAGGCAAAACCAGGTACGGGTGTAGTAGGTATGCGAGTTCTTGTACTTTCGGAATTCCGTTCACCTTTATGGGTAAGAAGATAAGTGACAATCAAATCAAAAGATTGCTTGAAAAGGGATCGACGGTCCGGCTAAAAGGCTTCAAATCAGAGCAGGGGAAGATAGATGGCCAGCTCATTATTAATGAAAACATGGAGCTGGCGTTCAAGAAGGAGGAGGGAGGAAAATCAAGCCAATCCAGGACTAGGGCCTCACAGATGCCAGACTGCCCTCGGTGTAAGCAAGGCAAACTTCTGAAGGGAAAAACTGCCTATGGGTGCTCGCTATGGAAGTCCGGTTGCAATTTTACCTATAGCTTTCAAGATATTAAAAAGAAGGCTGGAACCCAGAAACTAACCAAGGAACTGGTCTTGGAGATCATTTCTTCATAGGTAAGTAGCCAAGGAAATTAGACTGCTCTATAGAAGGGTAAGAGTTCCAGACAATCTTTTGATCTCTTCGCTTTCGTCTACGTATTCGATCTTGTAGACGTAAACACCCTTAGAAGCCCGGCGACCCTGTACAAAACCATCCCAGAAGTTTTCCATACCTTCAGAAGTGGTGAAATTATGACTCAAAAACATGGTCTTACCCCAGCGATCATAGATCTGATATTTTCTAACCTGGAGTTCCTTGCCACTAAAGATGGCAAAGTGATTGTTCGCAGAAGTAGGATCACTTGAGAATACGTTTGGAATATACAAGGAGCTATTTAGTCTCAAATCCAAGAAGGTGAGACTATCACAACCTTGAGCAGATGGAATGATCTTCTCGTGCAATCCTTCTATGGTATAATTCCCATTATGAAAATGATAGGATTCGCCCTCAGAAATGTAGGCAATGGTAGTGTCGCCAAGTACGGCGTCTTGCACCTTCAAAACTAGACTCATGAGGGTATCGCAGCCATCATCATTGTCTAAGATGACGGAATAAGCACCACTTTCTGAGAAGCTCTTACTGCCAATTTTTAGCACCCCACCTTGGCAAATTTCTCGTTCTAAAAATACCTCCTCTTCGTCTTTCTCTATAAGG
>CAZMYK010000672.1:0-2785 GCA_964570435.1 uncultured Saprospiraceae bacterium
GTGTAATATCGGTCACTTTGACAATGAAATTGACATGGCATGGTTGAATGACAATCATGGCGATTCAAAGATCGAAATTAAGCCGCAAGTCGACAAGTACACGATCGATGGTAAAGACCTATTGGTACTTGCTGAAGGAAGATTGGTAAATCTAGGATGTGCCACTGGCCACCCTTCATTTGTAATGTCTAACTCATTTACGAATCAAGTGCTAGCTCAGTTGGAGCTTTGGGAGAATACAGACAAGTATGAAAACAAGGTTTACATGTTGCCTAAGCACCTAGACGAAAAGGTTGCAAGACTACACTTGGCCAAAATTGGTGTTGAATTAGAGGAGCTTTCCACAGAGCAAGCCGACTACATCGGAGTAAAGAAGGAAGGACCTTTCAAGCCAGAGTACTACAGATACTAGAACTTTCGTGATAGAAATACAAGGCCTGGTCAATTGAGTTTGATCAGGCCTTTTTTTATGTAATATTAAACAAGGACTAGGGCAGTATTTTGAACAAAAAATGATTAATTTACGTAAGACTTAAAGATAGAAGCACCATAGTTACGATGATTAAATAAGTTCTTTCAATGAAAAAACCACTCTTTCTGATTTTCGCTTTTCTAGTTTTTTGTAGCCATGATATGTTCTTAAAACTAGACACTTATTTCTTAGCATCAAATTCTCAAGCTTCACTAAAGCTATTTAATGGCACCTTTGAAAAAAGTGAAAATGTTATTACTCGAGATAGAATGATTGACGTAAGTCTATTGAACAATAGCAAAGTCACTAAGCTAGATAGTACTAATTGGACAGAGAAAGACAGTGCAACTATCCTTCATTTTAATACAGGCGATGAGGGTACTTATGTGGTGGGCGTTTCGACTAAGGCTAGAAACATAGAACTAGAAGCTGCATCGTTCAATTCATACTTGGAGCATGATGGTGTCTTAGATATGATCAAATGGAGAGAGGAAAACAATGCAAAAGATGAGGACGCCATTGAGAAATACTCGAAGCATGTTAAAACAATCTTCCAAGTTGGGGAAACGAAAACTAAAGATTGGGCAACAGTACTAGGATATCCTATAGAGTTTGTTCCAATGTCTAATCCATACGAATTGCATTCGGGTCATGCCTTGGATTTCAAACTTCTGTTCAAGGGCAAACCCTTAGCGAATCAATTGGTTTACTCTAGTTCAAAAGCTCCATTGGGTGGACATACTCATGTGCATGAGGAGCATGAAAGTTCGGGCCATAGTCACAATGATTCTGGATCTCATAGTCATGAAGATAGTCCTGAAGATGCGAAGGAAGACCACACCCACAGTAAGGAAAATCAGTGGCGGACAAATTCAGAAGGAATTGTGTCAATAAATCTAAACTCAGAAGGAATTTGGTACCTGAGGACAATTCACATGGAATTGTCGAAAGAGCAGGGACTAACCCATGAATCCAATTGGGCAACAATAACATTTGAAGTTGGGCATGGCCATGAACATGGAGCGATTGGATCACTAGGTCTGCCGTCCTACATTTATTGGCTTGCTAGTTTAGCAGTTGTCGGGATCACATTTTTGTGGTTTTATCGAAGAGTTAGATCTGAAGAGGACTAGCTATCAATTGTAAAAGTGCAATATCACCCCGCTGGGTGAGGAATTCCTTGAATTAAGAGCGTATTTTACTGGAATCTAATTTATACCTTCGAAGAATGTTCACACTATCGATTAAGCAAAAGCTATTTGTTCTCCTTTTCTGTTTCTTACTACCTCTTGATTCATTTGGTCAAGGTGACATTTATTGGGGTGGAGGTAGTGGAGACTGGAGTAATGCAGCAAAGTGGTTCAAGAATGAGGAAGCAACGATACCTGCTGGTGTAATTCCTAATGCAAACAGTATCGTCCATTTCACGGATTTTTCTAGTGGGATTCCGAATTGGAATGTCAGAATACAACCAGGTAGCTATGATGTTCATTCTATATTGGTAGAAACAAATGACGATTTTAGAATATTCTTTAACGGTACAAACGGTAATATTGTAGAAGTCAATGTGTATGGAGATATTGACTTACTACCTAGCCATAGATTAGAATACGCAAGTGACGGAATTACGAACAACACCTGGAGATTTGTCGGAGACGAGGAACACAATATTCGTTCAGGAGGCCAGGAACTTCTTAACATTGAATTATTGAATACCGGTGGGACCTTCGCTCAGCTGGATGATTGGACTGTATCAGAGCAAATCAGAATGTATGCTGGAACTTGGAATTCCAATGGCTATGATTTAACATGTGGCAAGGTCTTTTTTCAAGATAGCGAACCCTCCAATGCACCCTTAACTAAGGTCTTCAATTCAGGGTCTTCTGAAATTTTATGTGAAGAGTGGGAATCAGGATTTACTTATGGCTCCCTGCTGGTCACGGGAAACCACACGATCAAAACGAGGCGATTTAGAGGTAGTCCCAAGCAACAGAATGGCACAGCATTCGAGTTCCATGAGATTCACTTGTTAGAATATTCAGATGCACCTATTGGAGGAGTTCCCATAGAACACAATAACTTCGAATGCAGAAGTTGTATTGTAGAAAGCATCGTGGTCGAAGACACGGGAGATACTAAGTTTGCTGATGCTTTTACTCTAACAGGTAAGCTGACTATTACAAATCTAGGATCTTCCATACTTTTTAACGGAGGAAATGGTAGGAACAGCGAGGTCACTTTTGAGGGAACAATTATTACTCCAAAAATAAATGACTGCAATGATCCAAGAACTATTTTCTCAAGTGTCCACAC
>CAZMYK010000673.1:0-2783 GCA_964570435.1 uncultured Saprospiraceae bacterium
CATTAGATATAACAAGAATGGCATCTACATGGGCTTTCAATTCTTCCATTCCTTCTAGGGCCTGTCTAGAGCGCGTTAATCCTTCGAACTTAAACGGTAGGGTTACAATACCTACTGTTAGGATGTTGAGGTCCCTTGAAACTTTGGCAATAATAGGCGCAGCTCCAGTACCCGTTCCTCCTCCCATACCGGCAGTGATGAATAGCATTTTCGTTCCGTCATCTAAGAATTTTCTTACTTCTTCTACAGACTCAATACAAGCTTGCTTGCCAACTTCTGGTTTTGATCCAGCACCTCGGCCTTCCGTTAAGGTAGGTCCAAGATGTATTTTTACTGGGATAGGGCTTGCCTCCAAGGCCTGGTTGTCTGTATTGCAAATCGCAAAATCTACACCCTTGATTCCATGCGAGTACATATGATTTACTGCATTGCTACCGCCGCCCCCGACACCGATAACCTTGATGATGCTTCTGTTGTCTTTTACTAAATCGAATAACATAATTATGAGTTAAATAGTTATCTAAAATTCTGAGTCAGGACTTGCTTCAAAAAACTCTTTCGCATATGTAAAGAGGTTTTCATACCATTTGCCTGCTTGCTTTTGGTTTAAATTAAATTCGTCATCTCCTACTAGGACTTCCTCTTCTTGTTTAGGAGATTGATCCTTTGGCTTGTTAATATCTTCAGTGTGTCCAGTCACCTTTCCTTGCTCTATCGCATTAATCAAGAGACCGACGCCAGTGGAGTAGATCGGACTATCCACCATTCCGTCATACTTGTGAGCAAGATGTTCAGTTGGAATTCCTATCCTCGTATTCATCCCTGTGTGAAACTCACTCAGCAAGTTGATGTTCTTCAATAGAGACCCACCTCCTGTAATCACAATTCCACCAAAAAGCTTCCCTTCGAATCCGGATCTTCTCACCTCCCACAAAACATAGTCGAAAATCTCTTCTACCCTAGCCTGAATAATTCTCGAAAGGTTTTTCTCACTAATTTCCTTCGGCTCTCTGCCTCTGAACCCGCTAATGGTGATGATTCTATTGTCCTTAATTTCTTCAGCAAGTGCCGAACCAAAGCGGACCTTCAGTTTCTCTGCGTACTCATGCATGACCGTACAACCCTCCTTAATGTCATTGGTGATCACATTACCTCCAAATGGAATCACAGCTGTGTGTCGAATGATGCCATCCTTGAAAATTGTGATATCTGTCGTTCCACCTCCAATATCCACCAAGGCAATTCCGGCTTCCTTTTCCTGATCTGAAAGGACGGCAGCAGCTGAGGCAATAGGTTCCAAGGTAATATCTGCTACCTCTAAGCCTACCTTTTCCACACACCTGAGTATGTTTCTAGATGCAGTAACTTGACCAGTTATGATGTGGAAGTTGGCTTCCAATCTAACACCCGACATTCCGACCGGGTCTTGGATGTCTTGCTCATCATCAACGGTGAATTCCTGGGGAATTACATGCAAGATCTTGTCTCCTGGTGGGAGGACAAGGCGGTACATATCGTTGATCAACTTTTCCACATCTTCATTGCTGATTTCTTCCAAGCCTTCTTCCCTCATGAGAATCCCATGGTGGTGAATACTCTTGATGTGCTGACCTGCAATACCAACATGCACTTTTTTGAAACGAACATTGGCACTTTTTTCAGCGATTTGCACCGCATCACGGATGGCCTTCACCGTCTTGTCAATATTGGAAACGACCCCCCGATTCACTCCCTCTGACTTCACCTTTCCGATACCGAGAATTTCGATCTTTCCGTATTGGTTTCTGCGCCCTGCTATCGCGCAAACCTTCGTCGTACCGATGTCCACGGCAACGACGATGTCGGATGTACTTGTTTTGAATTCATTCATAACGAACGTCTTTTAGTCTTTTTAAGTCTTTTTAATTTCTTACAGCTCTGACGATTTCATCATCTTGTAAGTCCAGGTAGGCATACTTACCCCAACCTTCCCTAGTCAATCCTTCTTTATAAAATTGCTTTAGTTTATATACCTTATCATCGAGGTCTTCAGCAGACCCTAGCATGATTTTCTCCTTACCTAATTTAGGTATCAAGAGGAAACTACCATTTGCCTCAACATGTATCTGCTCTACCAAGGCCTCTAGAAATTCATCACGATCCACCTTCTTAGCCAATTTGAAAATTTCATTGAACTGATGCCCAGGTGTCTTCCTATAATTGGCATCATAGTCCCTTACATTTCCTGTTACTATGGGTACTCTGACCGTAGCTACTGGACTAAGTTGGAGTTGCTCCCCTTTGGAATCTAGATAGTAAGAACCTTGACCGCTAATTACTCTAACGATCGGATTCTTCTGTCTAAGTCTCACTCGGAGTACGTTTCTACCATCTATGAAGACTTCTACTTCCTCTACATAATTGTTGTTCTCTAAGATGCCCTCTATCTCCATCAGGTTCACATCATCTAATTTCACCCTAGCCACATTATATCCCAGACTCTTGCGCACCTCATTCTTGATATAATCTGCATTGATCAGCTTCTTAGTCTTGTCCTTATAGGCAATACTTACCTTGAAGGCTCTAACACCAGCATTCTTTTTTTTCTGAATCGCCAAACGCGAAACCACCACAAAGGACGTAAGTCCGAAGAGGATCAAGCTGATCTTCAGAAATCGATTTTCACTGATATACTTTTTTATATTACTAATCATTGTCATTTATCCAAGCTCTTATCTGGGGCACAAAGACGTCTATGTCTCCAGCTCCTAGTGTCATTAATACTTCCACACTTCCATCCCTTA
>CAZMYK010000674.1:0-2782 GCA_964570435.1 uncultured Saprospiraceae bacterium
ATCAAGTACGAGCTGGTAATTATGAGGAAACCAAGCGCTTGGTATTTATCCACTAAAGCAGAGCATTAAGTAGCACGGCCCGAAGATCCACGATAGTCCGAACTTTAATGAACTTCGACATTACTGTGGGATACGGGATTCCTTAACTCTGCTACCTTATGGTTGGAATTCTACAAGACCTCAATCTTTGTGTTCAACTTAGAATTGGATTCATTTATGCTGCGAGCTTGGGTGGAAAATTCATAAAGTTGCTCGACATTGATGTTGGAACTTTGATCGAGTAATTGTGATTACTAGACCCTAACACTACCTTGCAGTACGAAATTCTCACCAAGGAAACTGTCACCTCCAAGGCAAGTTAAACTTCAATCACTTCTTACTTGATAGCATAATTTCAGCTTTTGTAAAGTAAAATCAAAAGAAAGAGCTTACTTTAAAGCATTGATTCGCTTACACAATCCGCAACCAAGAAGATGAGAAATTTTACAAAAGAAATCCTTGTTGTGCTTCAGTGCTTGATATGTATAAATATAACAATGGCTCAGAATCCTATTGTTCCAGACCAGGGACTGAATGACCCTCACATTCATATTTTTAACGACAAGGCTTATGTTTATGCATCGCACGATAAGTCTGCAGATAATGACAAATTCACAATGGAAGATTGGTGGGTCTGGTCTTCCCCAGACCTAGTCAACTGGACGAAGGAATGTGTGCTAAAGCCTGGTGATACCTATATCGGCGAGCCTTTTTACGAGTGTTGGGCGACAGACGTAGGTTTCAGAAATGGCAAATACTATTGGTATTTTTCAGAAAGAAATAGGCAAACGGGTGTGGTAGTTGGAGACTCTCCTACAGGACCATGGAAGGACCCACTTGGTGAGCCCTTGCTAACTTCAGATCTGACTCCCACGCATGAATATGATATGGCCATATTCGAGGAAGGTGATGCACACTACATCATATTTGGAGTATGGGACTTCTACATTGCCAAGCTAAATGATGATATGATCAGTTTAGCAGAAATGCCAAAGAAAATCGAGATTCATGACCCAAGAGGCCCTTACAATCGAGATGGAAAAAATGAGGAGATGCCCACGGATGATAAGCCTTCAGTACACAAGTACAACGGCAAATACTACCTATCTTGGGGCTGCTTTTATGCAATGGCTGACCAACTAGAAGGTCCCTACCAATACCGAGGAACAGTGATAAACGAGGAGAGCTTTGCTCCTGGCTACAAGGAACCTACCTGGCCCAATGGCTTCTTGCAAGGAAGACACGGAAATTTTTTCGAATGGAACAATCAATGGTTTTACACCTACTGTGACATTAGCCAAACTGGGAATAGATACTTTCGCGATGCCTTTATTAGCTACATACACTACAAGGAGAACGGAGAAATGGCTCCAATCAGGATAGATGGAGTAGGGGTCGGAAGATATGAAGCGCTCCATGGTAAGATAGAGGCGGAGGACTACTTTAAGTCCAACAACATTAGCAAGGTGGAATTTACAGAAAATGAATTCGCAGTGCGGTCCACGTCAGAGCTTGCTACTTTGAATTTCCCAAATGTTGAGGGTTTGGGTGAAGTATCACGTGTCGAATTCACTATTCTTAACAAGGAAAGCGGGAAATTCTCTATAGAGCTTTGGGGAGGTGAAAAGAGCAAAGTACTTGGCATGGAGAAGTTTAATATTGTAGGAGGAGGTAGCGGAAGCAGCAAGATTTCTGTTGACCTTGTTGAATTGGAAAGCAAAGAAGATTTCCAAATCGTTATACATCAAGGAAGCGAAGCAAGTCTCTACATAGATAGCTTCACGTTTTTTAAATAATAAGGCTCTTCGACAAAACGATCCCACACTTCGTAGATTTTTTTTATTGAGGATGGTTCTACTTAAGATGCATCAAATCAATGATTTAAACATTTAATATAGTTAACATATCTATACATATTAATAGTATTCATAATATGAATGCAAGTTTGGAACAGTACTTGGAATATACACTATGATTATAGCGCAATACACAATTTACACAAAAGAAATTCTCTCCAATTTGGGAGATTGATTTTTGGGCATACTCAGTTTACAATTTATAACCAAAGCTTTTAGAATCTGGTCAGCCTTTAGCGCTGATCAGTTTCTAAATCTAATTGCACCTTAGAAACTTTTCACACTTAGACTAAGAATAGCTGAAGCAGGTATTGATTTCTGGATCATAGCTAATCTACATCTTAACCATACGCTATTTTTTTCCAAGCAAGCTCATTATTCAGAAATTAACTGCTTCAGTTTTTTTCCCATTCAGTGTGAAATATTCCTTCCATGTCATTTCTTTCATAAGTATGGGAACCGAAATAGTCTCGTTGGGCCTGGATCAAGTTTAACGGAAGTTCACTTGCTGTAAATGCGTCGTAGTAAGTAATGGAATTGGACAATCCAGGAACCGGAATTGCGCTCGCAATACAATGCCCTACTAACTTCCTTGTCGCGGGAACGGTTGACTGAATTTTATCGACGAAGGAAGGCGCCATAAAGAGGTTGGCAATGCCCCTGTTTTCTGTGAATGCAAGCATGATATCTTCAAGTAAATTAGCCCTGATGATACAACCGGCCCTCCAAATCTTTGCTATTAATGCAAGATCTAGTTCGTATCCATATTCTTGCGAGGCAACAGAAAGTTGATGAAGCCCCTGGGCATAAGCGTTAATAAAGCCAAAGTAGAGCGCCTGCTCCGCCAAGCTCACAATTTCTTCTTTTTCAATTGGTAGCACTATAGG
>CAZMYK010000675.1:0-2780 GCA_964570435.1 uncultured Saprospiraceae bacterium
CTTGTATTTTCACTTCTACGCTGGACTCTTGGGCAATGGCAAAATTGCCAAGAAAGAATAGTACTATGGTCAATATTGGTCGCATATTGCTTTATGTATCTCTTTGTGGTGAAATGTAGCGTGATGACAGAGCAAACATGCTCATCTTCGTTGTTTGTTATGTGGAGCCACCTTTTAAGCTGGTTGCTTGATCTTCTTTCTTGTATTCATGTACGCAGCATTACTTACTCTTTTATTCGTGGGAATTTTCAGCTTGTAAGGTCTGTTGAACGCTTCTTGATTCATTTTGAAGTGTTTTGATAGTCTTCTAATCGTCTCTTTTGAAAGTCCAGTTTGGTAGTTTAAAATTTTAGAAACAGTTCCTTTTGAAAGTGACAATATTTTTGACAAATCTTTGGCTTTTAATTGGTGATCTTTCATAAGTGATTTCAATATTTCAATTGGCTTTGAATTTTCTCTTGTATAATGTTCATCGTCCCACTTTTCTATCAATAAAGACAAAAGTTCAATTTCGTCTTGGTCGGAAGCATTATCAGAGAAGACTAACTTTTCATGCATATCACAATACTCATTGTATTGCGCCTCTGTTTTGATAATACTATATTTTAGATCTGTCGACATGTTAATATAATTTAATTGTGTATTGTAAGTCTCCATCGAATAATTTTGAGTATTCAGCATGTGTGCCAATCCACATAATATATAAATGGAATTTATTGCTTCCAAAATGAAATTTGCAAATCATTCTGTAGTGGTTTCCTCCTATATTAAATACTATTCGACTTGAACTCTTACCAAGGATATCTGCCGAATTATAAGTTTGTTTGATCTCATTTGTATTTGACCAATCTGCATATTGGAGCTTCGCTAGCCGATCGTCAAAATATTTCTTACTATTCTGATTTTTTAATACAAACTTAGTAATAGTATGCTTCTTGACTAATCTTACCCTCATCACTACGAAAATAGTGAAAGTTTCATTAACTGAAACAATCGAGGTCTTAGTTTAGTTTCATTCTTAGGAGTGATCTTTGTTTTTTGGTAGCATATATCTTGTAGATTTAGTGAAACATGCTGCGGTAGCCTTGAGAGAGGAGGGAAGGTCTGCGATATGATCCAAAATAATATGAGCAATTCCGAAGCAGTTCATCCAAAATCGACGAGTGGATCAATGCTATTCTTAGAAGAAGTACTTTCTATGCACCAACTTCTTTACTTTGACATTAGCCCCAAAGATAAGTTTATGCTTTGTCCCACTTTTCTATTTCAAATGTTTGAGCAATTGTAGTTGGGATTATTATTTGCAGCTGCTAAAATCTCCCTCTAATCGCCACCACCGCATTGATTCCAGGTGCACTCACTCCGGATGCAAATGGCAGAACATGTTTGTCAAAGATATTTTCAATTCCTAGCTGAAAGGTATACTTTCCAAGGGTGTAGTCGGCATAAGTGTTGACGATGTTCCAAGCAAGGGCCCCATCACTTGTCGCATACTCAGGGTTGTCAGTGCTACCACCGTATTGGTCCAAGGGTTTGCTGCCATTAAACATGTTTAATAAGGTGAACTTCCATGAGTTTGTGCTGTATTGCAACTGTGCCCTACCATACAGCGGAGGAATGTGAGCTAAGGGTTGACTAGGATCCGTCAAGATTCGACCACGGATATAGGTCACGGCTCCTGTAAAATCCAGATTCTTGATTAAGTTCAACTTAAGGTTTGCAGATAGACCGTATATGTTAGCTTCGTCAGCATTGACATTGGCTTCCACATTGTAAACTCGATTTCCATCTGTGAATGTCGAACTTCCATCAGGCAAGGTAAAATTTTGCCGCACTATAGCATCACTTAGTCTTGTGTAAAATAAGGAAGTAGCAAAAACGCTACCTCGACCCAAACTTTTACTTACGTTGACTTCTCCGTTCAATGATCTTTCGGATTTTAATCCCGTATTTGGTACAACTACATTGTCATTCTTGATCCTTAGTTTTCCGATGTCATCTACATTGGGAGCCCGAAAAGCAGCAGCTGCAAGTACTCTAATCGTCCAGTCGCTCGAAGGTTGCCAATTGATTCCAGCTGACCAACTTAGCGCGGAATTTCTCGCATCAATACCATCGTAGAAATAGTCTGGCCAAGCGATGGGATCAGATTCAAGGTAGTTCAAGGCAGTGGAAAAAGATGAAAATCTGATCCCTCCATGCAGGACTAAGCTTGAGTCAGGAGATTCATTGACATATTGTGCATAGGCTCCAAGGATATTCATTGTAGAGCCACCGCTGGGATAGCGGGTAAATACGGCATTACTTACACCATTTTCTCTTATGCTACTTTCACTTGCGATAGATGCAACCTGGTTATAGTTGAGGTCTGCGCCATAGTACAGACTATGTTTTCTAGAACCATTGATGGTCTTGCGAAGATCTACTGTGACAGCACTTACCGAGACGTTCTCAATGCTAGAATTTCTAAAATCACTGCCGAAGCTCCTGCTTATTCTTGATTCTTGTATTTCCTGTCGGGAAGCTATCACGATGAATTCATCCATCCATGCCTTTTCTTCTGTCCACTTATATTTGATACTGGCCAGAAAGCGATCTTGAGGACCATAGTACCATTCGGCGAATGCGAAGTCATCATCTTCACGGAGTACCAATTGATCATACCTTGGTACATCAGAAGATGTGGAATATTGAACATTGGCCGTGAGGTTCATATTATCGTTGATCTGGTAGCGCAACTTCTGAAGTAAGTCCAATTGGGAATATCCTGTTCCTACTTG
>CAZMYK010000676.1:0-2777 GCA_964570435.1 uncultured Saprospiraceae bacterium
GGCGTGTGAGTATGACATCACGAGATATGATCAAGTGGGGAACTTTGGCTATGAATAAGGGCAAATGGAATGGAGAACAACTGATTCCAGAAGCCTTTGTCTCTCAGGCGATCAAAAGGATTATCCAAGTCGGTGATGATGATGTCTTCGGCGCTAGTAATAATGTTTCTAATCAAGGATACGGTTATTTCTGGGGGAACGCTGATCTGAAATGTGGCGATAAAAGCTACTTCTGCGCATCTGCCCAAGGTGGTGGAGGCCAATTTATTATTGTGATTGAGGAACTTGACCTTATTGTTGTGGCTACTGCCCATGATCATGAGACTACAACCTTGCAATTAACAGCAGAAAGGATCTTGCCTGCTTTCATAGAGTGAAAGCCTAAGGCCTTCCACTATTCTGCTTGATTCTTCTTAATAAGCTCAAGTGTAAAGTCCATCTGCGTATCCTTTTGTACCAGATAGTCTTCAAATGTTTGACTGATATCGATATCCGGAATAATACCCCGATTGTACATTTGATTGTCCTTTTTCGGAACGTCTTGCTCTAAGTTGACCACCGAGAAAACGGTCTTAATTTTTGACTTCGGTAAGACATAAGCGAGCGGTCTATGACCGTTGTGTCCGTAGTAACCTCCAACCGTTTCTTCTCCTATCGATGTAGTATTCTCATTTCCTACTACCAGGGCGGCAAAAAGACTCCCGGCTGATGCCACCTGGGGACCAATCAGCAAGTAGACCTTGCCTGTAAAGGCATATTTGCTCGGCTTTCTTATTTTTTGGTCTGCACTTAAGGGACCTTGGTATAAAGAACTGCCTTTTTCGATGTAAAAATCTTCCGTAAAAGTTCTGTTGTATTTCCTTACTCCTAGCGGTCTTAGAAACCTTGGGACCTTAGTAAAGACATATTTGAGCAGGGGTATTTTCTTAAAACTAATCCAAGCTTGTTTATTTTCTTGGAAATTTCTTTTGGTCAAGTAGGAATAAGTCACCAGATCGTTGGGGTCGGTTCCACCACTATTGTTTCTGACATCTACAATCAAGTTTTGCACATTTTGTGTTTTAATTTTTGAAAATATGCTATCTAGAAAGGCGACGTAAGTTTTATGCTCATCGGTGGTTTCGTTCCCCATTCCAAAAGTATAGATAGTGAGACACCCTGTTGCATCATCTACTTGTTCATACTTGTACTTCTGATCCTCCTTGAGATCAGCATAGTACATCCTATTCATCGGCATGGAATGCATTCCACCTACATTATTAAAAAAAGCTCGGTATCCGATACTCTCCAAGGTAATACTGTCTATACTGTCTGTATCAGGCCGCTTATAAGTCACATGAAATTCTTCAAATTTTCCATAATTCAGACGGAAAGACTTAGAAAATTCCCCCCTCATTCCCACTCTTTTTCCCGTTAGATTTTGCCCATCAGTGGTGTGGTATTTGTTTAGCTTGGATATAATTTCAGAGATGGGTAGGTGATTTATTTCAATAATTTCCGAGCCCAATGGAATGGCTCCGTTGTCAAAATTTAAGCGCCATTTTCCATCAATCCACTTTAGTGGATAGGGGAAGTAGCCACTAGCTTCAGCTTTGAAATTCTCCATAAATTTAGGTGAGAAACTAGTTGAATTATGGCAACTGCCCTCGAAATCTGTCAGTTCGCAAATAATGTTGTAGAAGTCGCGAACTGTCGATGAGGATTTAATTTCGCTCTCCGCCCATACGTATATGCTGTCTATTTCTTGCTTTGTTCTATACTTGTATAGTCCTGAGTTTGCTTCTGTGCGAATTTGCTTGAATGCCTTGAGGTCTTTCATCATTTCTTCCTGAGAAAAGGAATCATCGATGGATTGGGAAAAGAGAAGGTTTGCAATAGTAAGAAAGAAAAGCGATAGATAGATGGACTTATTCATTTGGCTAATATTTTCACCAAATGTAATTTTAAACCATCCTAGCGACTTGTATAATATTGGTCATTTGCTCTTGACCCCAATATTCTCTTTGTATTTTGTAGGTGAGATTCCTATGAAGCGTTTAAAGGTTTTTGAATAGTGAGCCATGTCAGTAAAGTTATATTGGTAGGCAATTTCTGTCAATTCTAGATCAGATTTGATTAATGCCTTACTAGAAAAAATTTTCCTCATCAAAACATAGTTCATCGGCGTCATACCCGTTAAAGCCTTGAATTTTTTTGAAAACCCAAATTTGTTGATGTTCGCTATTTTTGATAAGTCTTCGAGGGTAAGTTTATCAAAAATATGCTCCTCTATGTAGCTATTAATTTCATTGTAGTGGTTGAAATCTAGCCCCGAATAGTCGTCCTTGTTTTCTTGTGAATATTGCTCCAATGTGGAAATAAACCTTCTTAGATGGTCTTCAGTCAATTCATGATTTTTACTTTGAAGAGCGCCCTTGAGGTCCAAGAATAATTGATTAGCTTTTTTACTTCTTATTTGTCGATTAGTAAACTCAATGATCTTTCCATCTAAGACATATTTCATAGCGTCGCTGGGAACGTAGATGGTGTCAAATTTCAAGTACGAGTCATTGTCAATAAGTGGGTTAGAATGAACTTCATAAGGATTTGTGATAGATATGCTTCCGGCTTCTGTAAAAATACTCTGATCTTCAAAGTCAATTTGTTCGATGCCCGTGTGAATGAGCGAGATACAAAATGTTTCGTGGAAGTGTTTTGGAAAACTAATGGTCTGGTTTTCTATGGTGATGTATTCCAAATTATCGAATCTCATTTTCTCTTATTAGTGTTCTACAGTC
>CAZMYK010000677.1:0-2773 GCA_964570435.1 uncultured Saprospiraceae bacterium
TTGGACTTCATTCGATTAGGTACCTCAGGGAGTGTGCAAGAAGAAACTGAGCTAGGCTCGATACTAATATCAGAAGTTGCTGTTGGGATCGATAATATGAACACCTTCTATGAAGTTCCTAGCTCTTTTATGGATAATGACCTAGAAGAGGCATTGCAGAAGTCACTTGGCAGCAACTTGAATTCATATTCTGTGAAGGCCAGCTCAGACTTATGTGACAAGTTCTTTTCACATCCCGGTTTCATAAAAGGCAAGACGCTGACATCCATAGGCTTTTATGGCCCACAAGGTAGAAGTCTTCGAAATTCACCTCGAATATCTGAATTCATCAATAAAATTTCTGCGGCAGGCATAAGCAACCTTGAAATGGAGACTTCTGGAATCTATCTATTGGCAGCAATTCTAGGTCATAGGGCAATTTCGATCAACGCTATACTAGCTAACAGGAAGACTGGTCACTTTGCAGATGAACCTAAGCTCAAAGTCGAAAACATGATTAAGAAGGCACTAGAAATTCTCAGTGCTTAGCAGAGACTTCTTACGAATTACTTTTTTTATGATCTGCTAAAAACTTTGCAAGTCCGATGTCAGTCAACGGGTGCTTTAGCAGTCCGGTAATTGCTCCAAGACCGCAAGTAACAATGTCCGCACCAGACTTCGCTGCTTCAACTATGTGCAGTGAGTTTCTTACAGAGGCTGCAAGAATTTCAGTTTCATAACCTTGGATTGCGTAAATTTCTGCAATGTCCTTGATCAGATCCATTCCATTCCAAGTAATATCATCTATCCTACCAATAAACGGAGACAAGTAGGTAGCTCCTGCTTTTGCGGCAAGGATGGCTTGGCCTGGGCTAAATACCAAGGTACAGTTCGTACTGATTCCATTGTCTGAAAAGTGTCGAATCGCTTTGATACCCTCCTTAATCATCGGAACCTTTACCACAATGTTTGGTGCAATCTTAGCAAGCTCCTTTCCTTCTTTAACGATTCCTTCATAGTCAGTAGAAATGACTTCGGCACTCACATCACCATCAACAATCTCACATATTTTTGCATAGTGCGCAGTGACATTCTCTTTGCCGGAAATGCCTTCCTTGGCCATCAATGATGGGTTTGTAGTTACACCATCAAGAATACCTAGGTCTCTAGCCTCCTTAATTTGTTCGATATTAGCTGTGTCAATGAAAAAACGCATGATTGTCAGATCTTTTATGATGAGAAAAGAAAAAAGTGAGGAAACACACCGACGTCGCTCAACCTCCTACCCTTGCTGTATTTCTACCCTGGGGGAGTTCAGAAGGAGCTGACCGTATGACCCTCACCGAGCGCAAAAGTAAAATAAAAAAATTGATAGCCAAACTCTAATGAGGACTTTTATCCGCAAGTGGTATGCTAACTTATCATATGACTGACTAGGAAATTAAATTCATATCGTCATCCCATTCAGCAATAACGTCGCGCTTAGACTGGTCTACGCACTTGGCGATCCACTCAGGATCATAGGCAACATCATGCTCAGCCAGTACATCTTCAGGAATTCCATCCCAAACATTCGGGATATTTCCCTTGTATCCTAGATCTTTGATGCCTTCTTGACTTGTGTAGTATCCTGAAACGGTAAGATTTCTCATCAGATCGAAGAATTTTCGACCAGGGCCCATATCGGGCTTTTTGCCTTCCTCGTCAGGATACGCGATATCGTCAATGATACTTACTTGCTGACTATTTGAGCAATTTTGAAATTCTTTGTTGAACCGCTTGTTGGATTCGAGGTCCAACCAAGCCAGACCCCCCCTAATGGGGAGTTGGTGGCTAGGTATGTCCTTCACGATGAAATCGACAAAGCCAGGCACTCCCGCAGCTGTGGCTGAAACAGCTGTTGCAGTCGCTGGTAGAATGATGTCACACAGAACTGCGATCGTCTCTAACTCGTGGACATTCAGGTATTCTTCAGCATGAACTTTTTCATCATAGTCTTTTTCTTGTGGTGTTCTTCCGTACAATTTCTGATTGCTCGTAGTTTCATCAGATAAGACTGCTGCATCAGACTTGCAGCCTACTGTTGTAGCTACGGTTGCTCCTGCTATTGTTCCCACTAGCAGAGTCTTTAATGTGTCCCTTCTATCCATAATTCTAGATATTCTGTTTTTTAAATTGATCGGCTATATACTCAGAAGCCCTCATCGATAGGGCCATGATTGTCCATGTACAGTTCTTATCTGCTTGTGAAGTAAAGACTCCGGCGTCTACCACAAAGACATTTTTAGCGTCATGTAATTGCGAAAACTTATTAGTTACTGAAGTTTTGGCACTATCACCCATTCGAGTAGTTCCCACCTCATGGATAATCTGACCAGGTGCTAGAAGACCGTAATCTTGTTCTGGTCCTGGCAGGTCACCCATAGGTATTCCTCCCATTGCGTGTGTAATTTCGTCAAAGGTCTCGGTCATATGTTTTGCTTGCAATCTTTCATAGTCAGACCACTTGTAATCAAACTTAAGAACAGGAATACCGAATTGATCTACAACGTCTGGATCGATTAAGCACCTATTATCATACCTAGCAATTGCTTCTCCTCGGCCACCGAAGCCAATCATTGCCCCGAAAAATCTTTTCACATCCTTCCTTAGCTTGTCACCATATCCTCCTATTGCCCCACCGATGTACTTATTCATCTCTGAAACATTGAATCCAAATCCGTAGGAAGGCATGCCAAGACCACCCCATACTTCGATGTGGTAGCCTCTTGGGAAATCCAACTTCTTATTATCA
>CAZMYK010000678.1:0-2766 GCA_964570435.1 uncultured Saprospiraceae bacterium
CAATTTGTAAGTTGGCAACTTGCTGGTGATCTGATACCAAATGCAACGAAGGAAATGCAGGTTGCTTCCGGCTTCAATCGGAACCACAAGATTACACAAGAAGGTGGTGTGATACCTGAAGAATATAGAGTTGAATATGTATCCGATCGAACGCAAACGTTTGGAACGGCATTTCTTGGTCTTTCTGTGGAATGTGCCAAATGCCACGATCACAAGTATGATCCGATTTCGCAAGAAGACTACTTTTCCTTGTATGCTTTTTTCAATTCAGTCCCTGAAAATGGATTGATCCAGGGATATGGGACGACACCAAAACCCTTTATTGAAATTACAGACAAGGAGATAGAAGAGACCTTGACGTTTATTAATAATGTCGATTCGCTAAGTAAGATAGAATTGATGGTCATGGATGACTTACCCGAACCTAGAGAAACTTTCATACTGGGCCGAGGTGCTTATGACAATCCAACGAAGAAGGTCTATCCTAATACGCCATCTTCAGTTTTGGAATTTGATGAGGCTCTTGCTAAAGATAGACTAGGTCTAGCACAATGGTTGTTTGACGATAAAAATCCCCTAACAGCTAGGGTTGCAGTGAATAGACTCTGGCAGATGCTTTTTGGTGATGGGATCGTGGCCACCTCTTATGACTTTGGAAACCAAGGTTCACTGCCTTCGCATCCCGAATTATTGGACCACCTAGCCTTGAAATTTGTAGAACTTGGTTGGGATCAAAAAGCGATGATTAAGTACATTGTTAGCTCAGGTACCTACATGCAGTCCTCCAAGACGGATGAGTCGCTTAAGTCCTTGGATCCAGAGAATCGGTTTTTGGCTAGAGCGCCTAGAAAGAGATTAACTTCCGAAATGCTTCGTGACAATGCTCTAGCAGTCTCTGGATTGTTAAACGAGACTGTCGGTGGTCCAAGCGTAAAGCCATATCAACCTCCTGGCCTATGGGCAGAAAAAACGGGTGGAGGAGCTGGATCTACCGCAAGATATCAAGAAGACAAGGGAAGTGATTTGTACAGAAGAAGTTTATATACATTCTGGAAGCGCACTGTCCCACCACCTAGCATGATGACATTTGATGGTGCATCTCGGGATTTCTGTGTGGTTAAGCGACAGTCTACCACCACACCACTGCAAGCCCTCGTGATGCTCAATGATCCTCAGATCATAGAGGCTTCTAGAGTTTTAGCAAAAGATCTTCAGGAGAATACACAAGAAGTCAGTGAGCAGATAAGTCTCGGATTCAAGAGAATAACCGGAAGACTACCATCCGAACTAGAAAGCAATGCCTTGCTAGAACTGTATGAGGAAAGCACATTGGAGTTCTCAGAAGGAGAGGAAAGTACCAGTGATTTTCTCACCATTGGAGATTCAGTTTTAGAAGAGGAATACGTGAAGGCATCATTGGCTGGATTGACTACAGTAATGATCACAATATTTAATCTGGACGAAACCATAAGTCTATCATGAAGGAAGATAAAATACGTAGCGAAAGGGCCTTTAACATGAACCGAAGAGCCTTTCTTTCTAAGACCAGCTTGGGACTTGGAGTGGCTTCCTTGGCTTCTTTGACGGGTATGGGTTTTCTTAAACCGGAGCAGGGCTTAGTCACTGGAGCTTCCAAAATGCATATTCCGCATTTTGCCCCAAAGGCTAAAAGAGTGATCTACTTATTCCAAAGTGGCGGTCCTTCTCAGATGGAATTATTCGATAATAAGCCATTGTTGAGAAAGATGCAAGGTGAGGATCTTCCAGAATCGATCAGGAATGGGCAGAGATTGACTGGGATGACTTCCAATCAAGAAAGTTTTCCTCTTGCCGGATCCGTTTATGATTTCAAGAGGTATGGGCAAAGCGGAGCGGAAATCAGTGAAATCTTACCCTATACTGCTAAAATAGCTGACGATATATGCATCGTAAGATCCATGTACACTGAAGCAATCAACCATGATCCGGCCATTACCTTCTTCCAGACTGGATCGCAACAACCAGGAAGACCTAGTATTGGTTCGTGGTTAAGTTACGGTCTTGGAAGTGAGAACGAGAATCTTCCTAATTTTGTAGTCTTGTTATCCAGAGGAACTGGAAGGACAGATGGTCAACCATTGTACTCAAGATTATGGGGGAATGGTTTTCTGCATTCACTGCACCAGGGTGTTCAATTTCGGTCGGGAAAGGATCCCGTATTATACTTGAATGATCCAAGTGGGATGCCGAGATCCACCAAGCGAAAGATGCTTGATAAACTAGCAGCCATTAACCATGAACAATATAAGTCCTTCGGCGACCCTGAAATAAGTAGCAGAATAGCTCAATATGAAATGGCATACAAGATGCAGACATCGGTGCCAGGGGTAATGAACGTGGAAAATGAAAGTGATGACACCTACAAAATGTATGGGCCTAATTCTATGGTTCCTGGAACATATGCAGCCAACGCCTTGCTGGCAAGGCGGCTCATCGAAAAGGACGTGAGGTTTGTCCAGCTTTATCACATGGGTTGGGATCATCATGATACGCTGCCACTTGCGATCCGAAATCAAGCTATGGATGTAGATCAAGCTTCTGCAGCCTTGGTAACTGATTTGAAACAGCGAGGTTTGCTGGATGAGACCCTTGTAATTTGGGGAGGGGAATTCGGAAGGACCAACTACTCGCAAGGAACGTTGACTGATACCAACTATGGTCGTGATCATCACCCAAGATGCTTTTCTATCTGGATGGCTGGCGGTGGTATCAAGCCTGGACAAGTTT
>CAZMYK010000679.1:0-2763 GCA_964570435.1 uncultured Saprospiraceae bacterium
TCATTACAAATTTACCTTAATACTGCGTTGTACACAATAAGGGTATGCATGTATTCTGTCGTAATTGTACGTCTTGGAAGGAAAAACGGCCGTTTTGAAGCTAAATATAAGGGTAAACCCTTATGTATTTTTTGCAATTATTACATGCTATTGACCACTTCGCAGATAGAACTTTGGTCATACTAAGGAGAATTAAATTGAAAAAAAAACGAAAAGTCAATAAAAATAGACTTCAGTCCTTTTCAAAATTAAAAACAATCATATAAATATTTTAATAACTTTATGTTTCGTTCTGATATCTATAGCAAAAATTATATATTGTTATTGAATGAAACTAAGTGAAGGATTATATGTTGAATATTGATGAAATCTAGAAGACTTGTAAATATATGTTCTACATATTTATGAGATGAAATCTGCTTTTTTCTTCACCACTTAAGTATTTAATCGTAAGTTTACATTACACAATATTAACATACATGAAAAGAAGACTCTTCACCCTGTTCGAACGGCCAACAAGACCACCTTGCTAATTTGCAAAGACGACAGCCTTCAACTGGGAATTTAATCTACAACCTTGCCTTTTGCGCCTTTATTGTTACTAGCTAACAACTTTTTTGAAAGAGAAAGCTGTTTTAGATCTAGGTCTAGATAAGCATGTAATAAATTCTATGACATACGTCTAGAAGAAAATAGGAACAAATGAATAGATGCAATTCGTAAAGCCAATATGCGAAGTTTAGTACTTCTCATCGATTTGTACTGTTCGAATAGATTTTGATAAGTTATGTCACAAAGTACTAAAATTATAGTGGCGGATGACCAAGCGCTATTACTACAGAGCCTTGGTGACTTCCTCAAGTCGCTAGGCTATCTCGAAGTTATCACATGTAATGATGGGAAGACAGCAATTGAGGTCATTTTAGATGAAGCCCCACAAATTGCAATATTGAATGCTGAAATGAGTATTACTTCTGGTATCGAAGTTGCTCAAAGGTGTCGAGCTCAAAAAAGTCAGACTAAGTTCATATTAATGAGTCTATATCAGGAAAAAGACTTTTTCAGAAGAACGGCACATTTGGGAATTTCAGGCTACATCTTCAAGCACTTTGCCCTGATCGAAATTGAGGAATGTCTAGCAAGGGTAATCAAAGGTGAAACTTATATGAGTGAAGAATTGAGAAAACAACTATCCTCAGAAAGCCGAGAAGAAAGTAAAATCGATGATCTCACACCTTCCGAAACCAAAATTCTAATGTTGATCGCATTAAATAAAACCACACCTCAAATTGCCGAAGAGCTTTTTATTTCTAGAAAGACCGTAGAAAAACACCGGAGTAATATCAGTAAGAAGCTCAATCTGTCTGGAAAAACCAATAGTCTGCTTTTGTGGGCAAAAGAAAACATAAAGAATTTAGACCTTTAACGAGGCATATTAAGAAATAGAACTCAGCGCCACAAGTTTCTCATCTCCTCCACTTGCTCCCTTTAAGGGCTTAAAGCCCTTAAAGGGAAAGTATCGCCAGATCTGTTACATTGAAAGTCATTTTTTACATTCCTCACATCCGTACATTTCTACTGAAGACCAATAGTATGTTAGGCCGTGGAATCTACATAAAAATGATAGCCAACTCCGCGCAAGGTGGTTAACTTAATTGAAGGGTCTCGTTCAAAATAGACTCTTAATTTTCTAATATAAACATCAAGATTTCTTGAATTATAAAGAGAGTCATCACCCCATATTTCTTTTAGAATTTTCCTTCTTTCTACTTTTTCATTTAATGACCTACAAAGCATTACAAGCAGCTCATTTTCTCGATGCGAAAGGCTGATGACGTTATCTTCATGTCTTAATTGGAACTTATCGTAGGCAAAAACATATTCACCTAAGAGAAAAATTTGAGTCTCTTCCTGATCCTTCCTGCCTTTTCTCAGTTGTAGCAAGTTTTCTACACGAAGTATTAATTCCTCCATACTAAAAGGCTTCTTTATATAGTCGTTGCCACCTGACTTGAAGCCTTGAATTACGTCCTCGGTCTGGTTTTTGGCGGAAAGAAAGATTATCGGCATTTCGCGATCTTCTTCTTTTATCTGTGTAGCGAGCTGATAACCATCTACGTTTGGAACCATAATGTCAAGCACGCAAATATCGGGATGAAATTCACGGAAGATACGCATCACATTGGCACCATCAGTCACTAACCTCATTTCATATCCCCTACTCGCCAGACTTTCTTTCACTATTCGTCCAAGGTAGTGTTCATCCTCTAAGTACAAGATCTTAGTCATTTGCCTTTGGTATTTTGATGATAAAGGTGGATCCTGCGTCGACACCGCTCTTTAGATGAATGCTTCCGCCCATTGATTCCACAACCTCCTTGACATAACTAAGTCCCAGCCCGTGACCCTTCACATTATGGGTATCACCCTGTGGTACTCTGAAAAATTTCTCAAACACCCTCGTCTGAAATTCTGGTGCTATTCCTCTTCCCTTATCTGCAATTGAAAACTCGACATATCCGCCCTTTTCCTGAAGTTCTATACTTACTTCAGCCTGCCCTTCAGAATACTTAATACCGTTTTCGATCAGGTTATAGACCACATTTACCATATGCGTTCGATCTACATCAATCACGAAGTCGCTCCCCTTACATCTATATTCCAGGTCAACGTTCTGATTATCAAGTTGAACCCTTAAAGTTTTGAGCACTTTTTCAATCTCTAATTTTATATCTATTGGCTGACGATCGAAGACAAATCTAC
>CAZMYK010000680.1:0-2761 GCA_964570435.1 uncultured Saprospiraceae bacterium
ACCCAGCTATTAGTCATATTCAAAGGAGTAAATATATTCTTAGAAGCATAGTCAGAAAAAGGAAGTCCCGAGACCTTTTCAACAAGGATCATAAGCATCTTGATGCTCCCATGCGTATGGTTATATGTTCCGTTAGGACTTGAATCTGGGATCAATCGCTTTGCAAGATCTAAAAAATCCGCATTGGTAAATGGATCAGAAAAATTCCAACCTGCCATTAATCTAATTGAACTTAGCATCGGAAAGTCAGCTGTGTGATTCATCAGCTGTGAAACTGTCACTTCCTTCGGAAAGCCCATTTCCGGTAAGTATTTATTAACTGCTTCCTTTAACCGAAGGCTTCCTTTCTTCTCCAGCTGCAAAATCGAAAAAATGACCAATTGTTCTGTAAATTCAGCAAGTGGAAAGACAGTGTTTTGATCGAATGGTAGTGTATGCTCGAGGTTGGCAGATCCATAATTTTTGGATAGAAGCAACTTTTCCCCTTTCATGACAGTAACGGCCGCTCCTGGGACTGCAAGGCTGCCATTATCTGCAAACAATGAATCGACGGTTTTAGAAAGCTCTTTCATCTCAATTGCCGCTTGGCAATAAATAGTCGAATTAAAGCAGCTAACGAATAACATCAATAAAAAAATGATGGTGGTAGTGGTAAACTTGTGCATAAATTAGAGATTTTAATTTCTCTAATGATAAGTCTCTATTCAACGGCAGTCTAGTGTTCGGGTCGAAAAGTAATACAGATTTATAAATCAGAAGCTGAAGACGGAGATATTGGTCTCGCTATAATGGCATGCGGAATCTTAGGCACCTTGCACTTAGGTTGTTCTTACCTAGCAATGAAAAATCAAAATAGACTTCCATTCTACCATTTTGGGATTATTGCCAAAGGCTGAAATTTCAACTAAGCACAATTGCTGAAACGGTGCACAATCCCTCGCAAGAATATGCAGTAGTAGAGCTAAGCACCTCGCATTTCGCATCTCCTCCACTTACTCCAACGAAGGGCTTATTGCCCACTGCGGAAAATTTCTGCAGATCTGTTTCATTGATAGACTGCCAAGCTACTCAAGCACCTTACTTCCTTTGGTGACGAAGGTGCCACCCATCCCGACAGTCTGACCTATGAAATCTTGATTTACAAATTTACCATCAACTTCAAATATCATCCCGTGGACCGAAAACTTGCAGGATAATAAACCAGTATTAATGCTAAGGTCTAACATTTCAAATTGTCCCATCACAGAATTGAAATTTCCAACGAACTTCTCTTCCTCCTTATCGAGCGTCATCACGATATCGACGTCACCCTGCTGTGTATTCTCAGTTACAAGGTTCCATTGTCCGACTAAAATAGTATCAGGGTCAGAAACTACCTTTGTGGGAGTGCACTTTAAAAAAGTCCCAATTACTAAAAAAATTGTAATCATCTCTAAAATCTTCATTCTAATAATTTAGGCGGTGAAATAAAACTGCAATAATCTTTTGATTCCCATGCGGAAAACCAAACTTGAGATCGACGAACGATGCAATTTAGAACGGTCATTTTCAAAACGAGCAATTATGATATCGCCAATTGCATGACAAAAAACTGCCAGATAGGATTGGCGTCCCGCCAAAGGAAGCATTGTTTATTTAAAGATCCAGTAGGTGTGACACGAACCTTATCGTACCTAAATCGTAACTGCTAGTCTAAATAAGTATCTTCGAGCAAGATGTGGATGACCGATTTATTTACAATTGTTAGAACGCAAGGTTCAAATTCTTCAAGATGAATTTACAAAATTTCAAAATACAGATCAGAAAAATAACAGACTTCTCAGAAGAGGAATGTGGGATGTTTGTGTCAAAGCTTAAGAAAAAGGTTTTAAACAAAGGAGACTTCTTACTGCGTGAAGGTCAGAAGGTAAATGAAATTGCCTTTGTACAGAAAGGTGCTTTGCGATTTTACTACCTTGCAGATGGAAAAGAAATCAACAACCACTTTTTCTTAGAGTATGACTACGCTGTGTCATACTTGGATTTTCTAAGGGGCACTCCTAGTAGGTATTATATCCAGGCTCTAGCGGATTGTGAATTGCTAACTTTTAACTCTGAAGCCCTCCACAAGGCCTATGACAGCGCTAAGAACTGGGAACGTTTTGGAAGGATTATTGCTGAAAGTGCCTATGCAACAGCCACCAATAGATTTGAATCATTCCTCTTCCTTTCAGCCAAAGAAAGATATCTGCAAATGATCAGTGACTATCCGCGATTTATACAACGTATACCACTCTACCATCTTGCCTCTTACCTTGGGATAGAGCGAGAAAGTCTAAGTAGGATCAGAAAAGAATTATCAGGATGAATGACGATTGTAACATAGATCAATTTTAATTGGCTACTCTGCCTATACTTTTATGGTGTCATTTAATTACAAACACTATAAAGTATTTCAAAATGAAGAAATTGAGTATCTATTTGCTGGCTCTAACAAGCCTACTTCTCGGACAATGCACATCATCGAGCAAATTAGTTGTTCCTACAAGCGATAAACTCCCCAACATTGATAATAACTATTCCATTGTGTGGGTCGGCAGTGGTGAGTCCTACTTCTATAATAATGGAGAATATGTTAGGAGCGAATCCGACGATTACGCTTTCGAGGTCGTTCAGCGGAGGTATGGAAGGAAATGGAAGTCCATCAAGAATATGCATCGAATCCATCCGGACTATGATGGTAGGGCTGGTGATCGGGAGCAGACAATGTTCTTTGCAATTG
>CAZMYK010000681.1:0-2759 GCA_964570435.1 uncultured Saprospiraceae bacterium
TAGCTTATTCCACCGACCATCAGACCAAAGCGAATGCATGGGGTTGGCTACTTCAATAATCGAGATGTATTGGTCTAACAAGAGATCACTATAGTCAGGAGTTCCAACATCCTTTTGCGCATAGTCCTTTCTAAAAGAAGTGTTGTTGAACTCGACCCTTCCTTGATTGAGCACGAAGGTCCTCTTTAGTAGTTGGTGATTGGGATTCGAAGGTTTGGGATCTTGGATATTGGATACGAGCAACTCGAGAGGTAGTTCGCCATCATCCAAGCAGATGTAGTCCCAAAATTCGAAGACCCTTGGGTCCTTTAGTGATCTTAACTCCGTGTTTGCAAAGCCTCCACCCATGGCAATCTTTATATCTGGAAAGTGCTCCTTGATAAATTGGCCGCACCTGAAAGAACTGTACAAGTTTCCTGGGAAGGGAACTGAAAGGCAGACCAGTTTGGGCTTAGTGGTTTCGAGCCTTTGCTTCAGAAGACTCAGGCTGATTTCGTCGATGAAGGTCAAGTCTTCCTGCAATTCGCTATAGATTTCATCAAAGCTATTGGCACTCATTCCCAAGCGCTCTGCATAGCGACTGAATCCAAAATGGGGATCTACGCACTCCACAATAAAATCGGAAAGATCCTCGAGGAACATTGTCGCCAAGTGCTTGGCCTTGTCTTGGTAGCCCATATGACCAAAGGCCCACTCTGTATCATCTAATTCCTCAAACCTATTTGCCTGGGGAAGAAAATCTTGTGCTGCAATCTGTCTTGCAAGATTCGGATTCCGTCCCTGCAAGAAACGCACAACTGGGTCAACCTTCCTGATGTAATCCTTCTGCATGGCCATGATCCGTTGAGCATTCTCACTTTCGGGTTCGGCTCCAAGAAAAACTGAAAGAAGACCTTCCTTTGAAAAGATCTTCAAAATCACCTCAATACCTAAGTCCATCTGAAAAGAAGTAATTCCTTTTGTGTTCAGAAAACCTTTCAAGTAGGCAGTTCCTGGATATGGTGTATTCAGCTGCGTGAAAGGAGGGGTTATCAGTAGCAGATCTTTTCCCATATCGGCTTACTCATTTTTCATTATTCGATGACCAAAAAAAGTGGCATCGGGCGTTTCGATTTTTATTTTATCTAGCTTGCCTGCTTCCTCAATGTAGGTAATCTTGGAACTCAAGCTCGAAACAAAGAATGTATGGACATCTAAAGGCATCAGCTCTTCCTTACTAAGAATTTGAGCCTCCGCAAAGAGCTTTTCTCCATCACTAGAAAGTAGCACTTCTCTTCCTCCTCCAATATCAAAGGTACCTGTGTAAATCTTAAGCTGCTCAAGAGTCAATGCTAACGTTGCCAGTCCTTCGACATCCTCTCCCAATTTCTTTAGCAAGACCTGAGCTGACATGTGTTCAGGATTAATTTCTTGCACCTTCTTAAGAATGGATATGGCCCCTTCCTTGTCATCCGTTTTGCTTAATTGATGACCATAACGGAACAATATGTCTTCAGACTCAGGATAGATTTCAGCAGCCGTAGTGTAAACTTCCAAGGCGACTTCATCATTCTTTAGTTCTTCGGCTTTAGCACCAATTTTGACCAGCGATTTTTCGGTCCATTCTACGTCCATATTGTACAACTTGGCAACCTGCTCAACATAGTCCAGCATGCCTTTCATCCCAACTTGTGCAAGGAACTCCGTCTTCTTTTCTAGACACCAATCTTCAAAGATGTATTCTAAACCTTTGTAGGTGCTGCGCATCGGAATAGACCCATGGTGCTCCTCTTCCATACGTTCAAAATGCCATTGAAAATTTGTTGCTGATTTTTCTTCTAGCAGGGCTGCCAACTTCCATGCGCCTCCAAGCATCGCCCCATCTTCATTTCCCATGGTCATATACAGATGACCGCTTAAGTCCTTGTTTTCTTCGAAAAACTTTGTTGTCTGATTTTGCACCAAATCTTGATTGTCCCACCATAAACTCGGACTAATGGAAATGTATGAATTAAAAACATTTGGGTGATTTACTAAGCTGTGAATAGCAAATAAGCCACCGAAAGAATGTCCTATAAGCAATTTGTAGTCCTCGGTCCTGTAGTTTTTATCCATAAATGGGAAGACCTCATCCTTCATGAATTCTAGCATATTGTCAGCTCCACCGGCAGTTGGGAAGGATTCATCCTCATGAACGCGTTGAGGTGTGAGGTCCCTTGTCCGGTCATCTGTATTGGGGAGGCCCACTACAATCATTTGTGGAATTCGACCATTTCTCGCCAAGAAGTTAACGGTGGCTGTAGTATGACGAAAGTTACCACGGCCATCGAGCAGGTAGACGACAGGATATTTTTGATCAGAAAGCAGGTAGTCATCTGGAAGGGAAACCAAAACTGGTCGATTATTCCCAAAGACTTTTGATTTTATGCTGTACTCTTGACCGATAATGAAGGCCTTTCCCTCCTTGGTGGGCTGACCATCAAGTAGAAAGGGGAAAATAAAGAAGAAGATAGGAATCAAAAATCTATACATGTTCGATACTTTAGTCAAAGTTAAAAATTAATTTTAAGCCCGACGTTGTGGATTAATTCCTTGTCCTTTTCATTGATTAAAGCAAGCATTCGTGCGATTGTAGGTAAATTCGATTTTTTTTTGACTATACAATCAATCATTTAGTAGAAAAAACTAACTGGCAAGCAAAATAGTCCTTATCTTAAGAAAGTGAAAACAGCCCATTACACGCGCTACGGAGGAGCTGAGGTCTTCACCATAGTAGAAAA
>CAZMYK010000682.1:0-2757 GCA_964570435.1 uncultured Saprospiraceae bacterium
TCGAATGGAAAGTTTACTTGTTAATTTCATGCTAGAGTCTTTAAATAAAAATGAATGAATAAATTAATGTGGCAATCACTTATCTAAAAACAATCTATATATTACAGGGCTTCCAGATCTTTCTACCAGAGTCATTCGCATGTTAAAAAGACGATTTTACTTCCTGATTTAGACTATTTTACTCACCACTCTGGTGGCAAATATTTATTTGGCAAAAAAAGCGTTAAGCCGTACATGATTTGTCAATGATTCTCCTTGGCAATATCATAATGCCACGAAACCTAAATCACAGTCAACTAGCACTGTCAAAGACTATTTGTAAGAACTAATGGAAGAGGTGGTCTTTCAAGAATTGATTATTAAAGAACATAGCTAACAATAGTTACCTTTGCTTCGTACAAGTAAAAGAAAAGATGAAATTAAATCTCTTGTCCTGCGATGCCCAAAAGCCTGATAGAAGAGCAATTGCAAGATGTCTAGCGGAGTTTGCTAGCAATGTAGATGATTCACTTTCAAGTGAATTGACCTATATTCTTTTGGAAGGCGACCCTATAGAAATAGATGTTGACAAGAACGTAAGTTCTGCCTACCGAGCCTTAAGAAAACTAGGAATAGAATACGAAATAATTGAATAGTTCGAGCGACACTCGAAGCCTTTTACCACCCTTATTCCTGCAAGTCTACATTTTTTGAAGCATTTTCCGGGCATTACTGTTCTCCGGATCTAAGTCTAATGATTTCTGATAATTCTTCTTCGACAAGGAAAATTGTTTATTGATGTAGTAGGCTTCACCCAGACTGTCGTAGGAATTGGATTCATCAGGAAATTCAGAAACAAGCAATAGAAAAATCTTGATCGCATCAGTTGTCCTATTTTCCGCTAATAATTCGTAACCTAATCGGTTAAGATCTTCAGACTGTCCAAAGACAAATTCTGTGCTGTGCTGCAATTTAAGATTCCGATAATAATCCACAGCCTCATCTACATCTTCCTCAATTAGGGGTCGCATTGCCAAGTAAATCGACTTTTTCGGTAAATCCCCTTCTGATTTGTAAAATTCCATATCCCTGGCTCTTGTGGATTTAAGGCCGTTGATGTGATAACTTCTGTTTCTATTAAATTGTACAGTTGTAAAAGTCACCTCGGAGTAAAAGAGATCCCTATCAATAGGAGAAAGAAGCCTCTTCCGTCCATTGTCAAGCGTCAGATAAGGACTTCCCCCTTCAATCGTGATGGCGATCTCTTGATTCTCTGCCGACTTGTACACACCTTCGTACATTTTTAGATCCTCCTTAGATACATTCTCTTCCTTAAAATATGGAACCTCTATGGCTACTGCTGCAAGTCTTGTAGCTAAGTCAAAAAAACTTGCGTCTATCCAATTGCAATTGGTCAACACAACTGCCAATACATCTTCTGTTGGCAAGTATACTAGCGCACTATAGAATCCCGAAATTGCTCCCCCGTGAGCTACTAATTTCGAGCCTCCTAGGGTTCCGAGATCCCAGCCATAGCCATATCTGGTATATTTTCCGTTCTTTAGCCTGAAAGGTGATTGGGCCCTCGCAAGACTTTGCGCATTGACTACCTTATCCATCTTCAGGGCTTTGTACCATAGTGAAAGGTCTTCAACCGTCGAAACCAAGGCTCCGGCTGCGAATGGAATAGACATGCTGATTTTCTTGCTCACGACGAACTTACTTGAGGATTGTTGAGAATAACCACTGCAAATATCTGTGCCAGTCAGACTTGGAAAATCATAGTAAGTATCTTCCATGCCAAGTGGCACAAAAAATTCGTTTTCTAGGTACTCGCCATAGGTCTGTCCAGAAACTCTTTCGATAATATAGCCTAGAATGAAGTAGCCAGAATTGCTATAGTTGTACGCTTCGCCTGGCTCTGCAATCGTTGAGTAGCCCTTGATTACTTCATAAAACTCAGCTGGAGAGTAGTCATTATTTTCCATTAAGGAAAATCCCTGTTGAGATGAAAAATCAGGAATTCCTGACGTATGAGTAAGCAAGTGCTCAATGGTAATCACGTCGGCGTTTGACGGATAGTCTGGAAGGTACTTTGATAATTTGTCAGACAATGATAGCTGGCCATCTTCTGCAAGCTTGAGGATTGCGCAAGCTGTGAATTGTTTTGTATTGGAGGCAATCCGAAACTTATGTTTTGCATGGATTTCAACATCCTCTTCTAAGTTGGCCTTACCAAATGCCTTCTGATATAGTACTTTTCCTTTTTTTGAAACTAGAGCAACTCCACCAAGTGGGCCTTGGCTAAAGAAAGGTTCTAATACTTCGTCGATTTGAGATACCTTTTTGTGAGGGGGTAGAAGCTCCAGCTATTTCATAGTTCGATGATAGAACTTGGCTATTGCTTGACTTAACAGCAGTCGAACAGCTGGTCAGATAGAGCGACACAAGGTAAACTAGGAAGAATATTCTCATTACATTAAATGTTTGAGTGCAATATTTCAAAATTTGCCCAAGACTATCATAAAACGCGGAGACTAGCTTATTTGAATTTATAAATTCATATTGATTTCATCGTTAAATTTAGTAGGGAAATAGATCTTGCTAAGTTTCATTGAACTATCAGCTACGAAGACTTTACACGATCCTATAACTGTCCTTTGCGACTAATCACACAAGTTCAAAAGCCCCTTTTTCGTCTGCCTTTAAACACTGGTAGACTGAAAAACAATTTCTTAAATGTAGAGATGAAGTTGTGCCCCATCACCAAATATGGAC
>CAZMYK010000683.1:0-2756 GCA_964570435.1 uncultured Saprospiraceae bacterium
GTTGACGCCAAAGCTTAGGTTGGCATCATTGATATTCCCCCAACCGAAGGAAGAATAATTTAAGTAGGATCCTCGCTCATTAGGAAATGGATTTCTAATTCTGTATCCAAAGTCGAACCTGAGTAAAAAGTAGGAGAAGTCCATTCTGATGCCAACTCCAGATGCCACTGCTATTTGCTTGTAGAAATCACTACTTAACTGTGAATTCGGACGCTCATCGGCAGAACTAAGGGTCCAAACATTTCCCGCATCTATAAATAGTGCTCCGTTAAGAAAGCCAGAAACTGGGAAGCGATACTCCAATGAACTTTCAAGTATGAAATCACCAGTTTGATAGGGCAGGGTGTTCCTTACTGCATTTGGATCCTTCGATATATCATAGCCACCAGGTCCTAGGTTTCTGATCTGCCATCCCCTGATACTATTCTGTCCTCCCACTGCGAATTGTCGAACAAAGGGAACTGATTCTGAGCCACCAAAGGGTATGGCAAAGCCTAGTCTGAATTTTCCAGCAATCGAATGTGCACCAGAGATCTTCTGGTTAAAGTGGTGGTCCAGATCGACCTTGATGAACTTAGAGAACTCAATCGAGTCTTGGTTCGCTAGCGGCAAATTCCATAGACCAGTACTGCCACTTAGAAGATTGTAAGTACTGTTAAGTGCTGAAAGTTCTAATCCAGAGACCTCACCGAAGTAATTAAGACCCCAAGAGAAACCTTTACGTGTTGGCGTAGTATTATATACCCAGGAGATATCTTTGAAAATAAGACCAGTTAAGAGCCTCTTGTTAAACGAGTTCGCCAGGTAGGGATTTTCATTGAGTATTGGTAGGAATGAAGACAAGGGATCTAAGAGTAAGTAGTTCACTCCGATCTGATTAAACAAGGTTGAGGAATTGAGACTCGGTCTGTAGTCATATCCAAAATTCGCCGTCAATGAGGCGAGGCTATAGATCGTTGCCGTGAAGGAGTAGGAATAAGAGAACCTCAAGTCAGTATTCGTATTATCATTCAGAGAGGCAAATACACGTTCTGGTAAGATCTTGACTCTTTTGGCTAGGTTGAGAATCCCCATGATATCATAGAGTCGCGGTTGGCTGAGTCCAGATTCGAAGGAGGCTCCTATGGAGTTCAAAGAGCTTAAGTTAAATTCGACAAAGCCATCTAAACCTATGCTAAAGTTCTCGGCATTTTGCAATAAATTCCTACTTGAAAGATTGGTGCTTAGGCTGAGTCCAAGAAAATACTGATTATCTGTCCTCTGCACATTCGCCAAGTAGACGCTGCCATTTTGTTCACTGACCCACTTGTTCTGAATCGGATAAAGCTGAAAATTATAGTTTATGATGGAATCCAATTGTTCATCGATAGTCGGGTTCAAACTTATGAATCGATAAGTGTTGAGGTTAGTCAGATTCTGCGCTGTCCTTAATTCTAGGCTCCTAGAGTAGGTACTTCCTTCTTCCAAAAAGATCCTGCTTTCCAGCGTCTTTGGAGTGACAAAGAAGTCCTTTTGCTTGCTAAAATAGGAAATCTTGTCGATTTCCTTGAGCACAACATAGGCCGAATCCTGGCCAGGTGAGTAGTCCGTATAGACTCGAATTTCTCCTACCTGGAAGCGCTGATGCGAAACGTTGGGAGCTGGCGGCAAAATATTTACACGAACATCGACTCCATAGTTGGAGGTGTCCCCTTGGAAGTTGATGTAATTGGCATTGAACTGAGCATAGCCCATATCTTGCAGTTCTTTTACAAGTCGACCCTCCTCAGAATTAAAGTTATTTCGTGTAAGACCAGTCCCAGGGGGAATAAGGGTCTCTTTGTATAAGTCATTGAAAATAGCTGTTAGACTTGAATCTTGGCAGATGTACTCTAGTGTCCGGACTTTGAATTGCTTTCCAGTTTCTATTAGATAAGTAACAATGGCCTCCTTGTCTTTAATTTTGGTGCTTGAAGAAACATTGGCGTGGTAGTAGCCCTTGTCCTTACGAAGAAATCTTTGCATGGATTCTTCTGTTAGTTGCACGGATATGGAATCATGCACAGCTGGTACTTCGGCAACATTTTTCTTGATCCAATCTACCATGAAACTACTATCACGAGCATTTTCAAATCGATAGTAGTACCATTCTCGAGGTATGAATAGGAACTCTCGATTAGGTCTTTGTCGGTAATTCAAGGACAGTTGGTCTCGAAGAACGCTTCTGGCTTCACTCGCCTTTCTATCGTTGAAACGAATTTTATTTTCTGTCAATAGTGACTCATTATCCTGCAGGTAGACTGTCGGATTACATGAGCCAAAAAGAATAGTGAGAATGCAAACGGCAATCAGCCCAAGGGCATGAATTTTATATTCTTTATTTTGCATCCAAGTAAAAATAATCTTAGGTTTTAATGATCTCTAAAGCAAGCATTTCATTTATTCAATCACTTAAACAAAAAAAGTACCGTCAAAAGTATGACAAATATATTCTCGAAGGCGAGAAAATCATCATGGAAGGCCTTAATGAAGGACTTATAAGTTTTGATAGTATCTACTGCCTAACGGAAAAAGCACCCTTCTTGGAACATATTAATATTAAATATAATATAATAGATCATAAAACCATGGGCAAGCTTAGTAATTTAAGGACGCCCCCTGGTATTTTGGCAGTTGCAAATATTCCAGAACGTAGTATTCCAGCTGACCAAAATCTTACTGGCCTTATCCTATGCCTGGACAATATCAAAGATCCAGGGAACATGGGAACCATAATA
>CAZMYK010000684.1:0-2755 GCA_964570435.1 uncultured Saprospiraceae bacterium
CTCTTTCGTAGGAAATGCGAATTTAAATAGTAAAAACAGATCTTTAAGATTAGTCCAAGTCTTATGCTTAAAATCCGAGATTCACTATAAATGATGTTTCTCTCATACTGCTGATCTAGTTCTTCAATCTCTATGCTTTCTATGGCAAATGATTGGATAAGCAGGTAGTAAGTCCCTATCCAAAATACTAAGCTGAATAATATCTCAATATATCGTCTCAATCTTAAACTCACATTTATGTAAAGTTATGAAGAATAGTGAGGAAACTGCTTTCTATGGTATGAAGCAATGTTGATTTGTGACCAAATGACTATTTCATACAAAAAAACATGAATGCTCCTTTTGCTACCACTCTAGTTTCGATTCATAACTTCTTGTTCACATCCTTGTGGTGGGAAACTAGATTTGTTGCAACGTTTAATATCACCTAATTAAAAAAGAATATGAAAAAGGGATTTATTTTACTTGCGGCACTTATATACTTGGCACTTACTACAGATGTACAAGCGCAATTCAGTGCAGAAACCAATTCTATCAAAAGAAGTATTGAAACATATCTTACTAAGGCCAAGAAAAATGGATTTAGTGGTTCTATTCTGGTTGACTATCATGATCAGATCTTGTTGGCGGAAGGCTATGGATATGCTAATAAGGCAGGAAAAATTGAGAATACAACGAAGACTGTCTTTAGCACTGGATCAGTCACCAAGCAATTTACTGGTGCGGCAATTTTGAAATTGGAGATGCAAGGCAAGCTTTCTGTGACAGATAAAATCACGAAGTATTTTGATGCTGTTCCAGACCATCGCAGTCATTTTACTATCCATGATCTATTAACTCATAGTGCAGGTTTTCCAAGTGCAATAGGAGATGACTATGATGAAATAAGCGAAAATGATTTTGTGAAAGATGCCTTCGAAAGTAAATTAAGATTTCCAGATAGTTCCAAATACAATTATTCAAATGTCGGATACAGTTTGCTGGCGATCATAGTTGAAAAGGTGTCTGGCATGTCTTATGAAGCCTACTTAAGCAAGAACCTATTTGTGCCTGCTGGCATGTTTTTCACAGGTTACGTGCTTCCTCAGTGGGATACTCTGCAACTTGCTGTTGGCTACAGGGGCGTGGATATAAGCTGGGGGAGGCCTAATGAAAAGAATTGGTCAGAAGATGGGCCTTATCTAAATCTCAAAGGTAATGGAGGAATTCTCTCTACAGTAGAAGATCTATACCTATGGCACAAGGCTTTGAAATCCAATGCTATCCTAGATATTGATGCTAAAGAGAAGTACTACATGAAGCACGTTGAGGAGGGTGAGGGATCAGGTTCTTACTACGGTTATGGTTGGGCTATATTTCCAACTGCTAGGAATACAGAATTGATTGCTCACAATGGTGGAAATGGAGTATTTTTTACTGACTTTTGGAGGTATTTGGATGAGGAGGTAACGATCATCTTAATGACGAATAATACAAAGCCCGAGAGTGATAGAATGGCAAGTGATATAGCTAGAATTATCAGAAATCCTGATCAAGACATTGACCAATTATTTACTACAACAGCACCCCAACTACCTGTGGCAGAATTGGAGGCATTTGCAATGGAGGTTTATAGCACACTGGTTAACGGTGGCGAAGCGGAATGGAAAGTCTTTTTGATGGAACTATGCAGTGAGGATTTTAGATCGCTTGCACCGCTAGAAAAACACTTCAGTATCATTAAGAATTTCAAAGCAGAGTTCAAAGATTCCCTGGTCGATGATGTCAGTGTTCAAGGAAATGAAGTTTTCTTAACCTTAAATTCAGATGGAATACAGTCACTTTTTATAATAAGTATAGAGTTAAATAAGGGAGGAGAAATGATTGTGGCAAGTTTGCGAAATGACTAGTGTTGGGCTCCTATGATAATAAATGCGGGATAAATATATTTTTCAAAAGATACAATTCTTAGGATCTTGCACCTACCATAGTTATCGTGAAATCACTATTATACTAGGCAGACAGCGGAAAAGAATGGACAATGGATTTAGGGAGTGTAATTCTTGTACTATCTTAAGATTTGGTCAGTCTAAATAGGTTGAATTGCCAGGAATGTTTGCTCAAGAAGCTGAGGAGCATAGCAATAGGCTTGTAACATAGGCACCCTCAGGCCCTTCTTGACACAGTTGCACCAAAAAGTATACAAGAATTGAAAATTTGTATACCCCAATAGATCAGCTTCATCTTTACATTTGCAAGAGGTATCGTTATTACAAAAACACTAGATATGAAGGCAAATCAATTTGGAGAAAAAGGGTGGACACCAGATCGCATTAAGGACCTAGAGGGAAGCACCTATGTCATCACAGGTACCACGAGCGGTACTGGGTTTGAGGCAGCTAAGATATTACTTACAAAGGGAGCTGAAGTAGTGATGCTGAATCGCAACGACGAAAAAGCAAGAACAACTATAGCGGCATTGAAGCAGGAGCTAGGTAGCGATGTAAGTGTATCAAATATTACCATGGACTTAGCAGAACAAGCATCTGTAAAGAGGGCTGCCAAAGAAGTGCTAACAAAGGTGCCCAAAATAGATGCCTTAATTTGCAATGCTGCAATTGCCCAAGTGCCCCAGCAAACACTAACGGTTGATGGATATGAGAGTCAGCTGGGTGTGAACCACTATGGCAACTTTTTACTACAAGGATTGCTCTTCCCAAGAATCGAGGCTTCCAAGGGTCGAATTGTAACGGTTGGTAGTGTGGGCTATAACCTT
>CAZMYK010000685.1:0-2754 GCA_964570435.1 uncultured Saprospiraceae bacterium
TAACACTTTGCCAGATCAGGTATTTGCAATGGAGCAGCTCGCAGAGAAGCATTCCTATATTGACCTAGAAAGAGTTGGAATCTGGGGGCACTCAGGTGGTGGATTTGCCACGGCAGCTGCCATGTTTGACTACCCGGATTTTTTCGATGTTGGTATTTCGGAGAGTGGAAATCATGATAATAGAAACTACGAAGATGACTGGGGTGAAAGATATGTTGGTCTGGAAGTAGGAGATAACTATGAGCGGCAGGCCAACCAACTTAAGGCAGAAAATCTTAAGGGCAAGTTGATGTTAGCCCACGGTATGATGGATGACAATGTACCACACTACAACACTAACTTAGTCATAGATGCCCTGATAAAAGCCAATAAGGACTTTGACCTCGTAATGTTTCCAAATGCTAGGCACGGCTATGGCATGGATACCTTATATATGATTCGTAAGCGGTGGGATTATTTTGTAAAAAACCTTCTTGAAAAGGAGCCACCAAAGGAATATAAGCTTCAGTTTAGTCGTGATAGTAGAGACGGTAGGGCATAGGTTTCTATGGCGATGGGTCTATTGAATAGGGTAGGAGCATCCTCCTATAAGCTAGTGATCTTTAGTAAAAGTGCCGAGATTGTACTTGCTGCTTGTAATCTAAGATTCTTGATTTGCTAAGTGTTGTCTTGAGCATGGATGGCAGCTATTCCTACCATATCGACAATTTGCCTAACACTAGCACCCAGTTGCAAGACGTGAATAGACTTATTAAGACCTAGGAGTATGGGTCCGATGATGTCCACATCTGAGATGCTACCAAACATGTTATACGCAATATTAGCTGACGATAGGTTAGGAAAAATCAAAGTATTTGCCCTTCGTCCATTTAGTTTGGAAAAGGGGTAAAACGGCTCGCGAATTTCTGGATCTAGTGCCATATGAGCCTGCATTTCTCCATCCAATATCCAGTCGGGATGCTTTTGATGGAGAATTTTTGTGGCCTCCCTCATTAAGACAGCAGATTCACCATTTGGAACTGATCCGAAGTTAGAGTAGGTCACAAGTGCAATCCTAGGTTCTATGTCAAAGCGCCTTACCTCCGCTGCGACCAGTTCTGTAATATCGGCGATGTCTTGCGAGTTAAGGTGGTGATTGATCGTAGTGTCCGCAATGAAGATTGGGCCATACTTGGTCATCAATATGTGTACACCAGCTACCTTGCTAACACCCTCTTTCGCTCCTACAATTTGCAAGGCAGGTCTAACGGTCGTTGTAAATTTCTTCGTAAGTCCCCCAATCATTCCATCGGCATCACCTGATTCGACCATCAATGCGCCATAGTGGCTACGGTACCTGACATGGTCTAGAGCCTCTTCATGAGTGACACCCTTTCTCTTTCTCTTCTCGTAAAGCAATCTGCCGTACTCTTGGATCTTCTTTTCTTCCTTCTTATTGATGGTCTTTTTTGGATCGATGATCGGTACATCTGCTAGGTTGATGTTGTATTCCTCCATCATCTGCTCGATGATCTCGCGATTTCCCAGGAGGATGGGAGAGGCAATTTTTTCCTCCTCAATCACTTGCACTGCCTTTAGCAAGGAAACATTTTGCGCGTCTGCAAAAACAATCCGTTTCAGGTCTTGTTTTGCCTTATTTTCGATCACCTTGGAAAGTGAATGTCCGGTTCCAAGTCTGAGTTCGAGTTCTTCTTCGTATTTGTCCCAGTCATTAATCGGCTTTCGAGCAATTCCTGAATCCATTGCCGCCTTTGCAACTGCTGGTGCCAAAGTAGTGATAAGTCTAGGATCCACGGGCTTGGGTATGAAGTAGTCCTTGCCGAATTTTAGATTGATGTTGTTATAGGCCATATTTACCAAGTCGGGGACGGGCTTCTTGGCTAGTTCCGCCAAGGCATATGCAGCTTCTAGCTTCATTGCCTCATTGATTTCTGTGGCTCTTACATCTAAGGCTCCTCTAAATATATATGGAAAGCCAAGGACATTGTTTACCTGATTGGGGTAGTCAGACCGACCTGTAGCCACAAGACAGTCTGGCCTTGCAGACTTTGCTAGGTCGTAGCTGATTTCTGGAGTCGGATTAGCAAGTGCAAATACGATTGGATTGTCTGCCATAGACCTAACCATATCCTGGGAAACAATATTTCCTGCTGACAAGCCAAGAAATACATCTGCTCCCTTCATCGCCTCGCTTAGGCTATCGAATTGTGGTTTGTTGGCGAATTGCATTTGAAATTCACTAAGATCTGTCCTCAATGTGGAAATCTGACCATCGATGTCAAACATATTGATGTTGTTCTTCTTTACACCAATTTTCTGCCACATTCTAATGCACGAAATTGCTGCTGCTCCAGCACCTGAAACTACCACACTTACGTCCTTGATTTTCTTGCCTGCAATTTCTAGGGCGTTGATTAATGCCGCAGCAGAGATAATCGCAGTCCCATGTTGGTCATCGTGCATCACAGGAATACTTAGTTCCTCCTTTAATTTTTCTTCAATGCTGAAGCAATCAGGGGCTGCTATATCCTCGAGGTTCACGCCTCCAAAGGTGGGCTCCATTAGCTTGACAGTTCTAACGAATTCTTCAATATCAGTGGTCTTCAGTTCGATGTCGAAACAGTCGATGTCTGCATAGATTTTGAAGAGGAGTCCCTTCCCCTCCATGACTGGCTTACTTGCTTCAGGTCCGATATTACCCAGTCCGAGTACCGCCGTTCCGTTGGTGATAACTGCGACTAAGTTCCCCTTAGC
>CAZMYK010000686.1:0-2747 GCA_964570435.1 uncultured Saprospiraceae bacterium
AGTATTGGTGTTACCATCTAAGTCAACTACCTGGAAGATCACTTGCGTATTAGTACCTATGTCAGCACAGCAGAAGAATACAGACGGTGCAAAATCTTCACCATCGATGGCACAAGCCGCTCCGTCATCCATTCTTTTAACGGACATTGCCGGGCTAGCAAGCATACATTCATCATAACTGCCATCGTCAAAGGAAATCGCCGCAACTTCAGTCAATCCATTAGGATTAGAAGAAAGAGCCACCACAGTATTCTGGTCACATACTGCAACCGGTGCATTGTTATCATCTACAAAGACACTAAAAGTATCCGCCGTAATATTCAGACAGTCGTCATATGCGGTCACCATGATCACATTTTCTCCCCGAGGTAGCATCACCATTTCACTCCCGTCATAGTCTTCTATAAATCCTCCTGGGTAGGCGATGTCAATTCTCGATACATCCTTGCAGTTATCTTCTGCGTCGATCAGCGGTAGTAGGTAAGCTGCTTCACAGTCAAATCCCGTGGAAGTTGAAATAGAAACATCACTAAGAGGATCAAACGTAGGCCCCTCATTATCCACTATTTCAATGATTTGGGTGCTGTCTATAATTTCATCAGCGCCACAGATCCACTCTGAAATGGTGTATGTTCTCATTACCTTAGTCACACAACCAACTTCTGGAAGAACTAGGTCGGAGAAGGTAACTACTGTATTACAATTGAAATTCTCTGTTGGGAATAAGGGCTCCATATCTAAAGTTGGAACTCCCGAGAAACTAGGGTCAGGAATAATACTTCCTGGTTCTATTCTTTCATACATGCTATCACAAGCAAGTGCGTTGTCGGTGGTAACTCTTAGATTTGCCGGGAATTCGATCGCATCTACGTCTATTCTTTCGACAGTTACTGTCCTTGTACAAGGAGTCAAAGATGTATTTCCTTGGGCATCAGTAGCTGTAAAAGTCTGATCGAAAGTCCTTAAGAAATCATCCGTACAAAGGTTTATGTCTGGCGTTTGGCCGATTAGATTTACTGTGACATCGCCACACTCAGTACCGAAAATAGGAGGTGTAAGCGCAGCTTCATCAGTACATGAAATGGTAACGTCATCACAATTAACGACAGGAGCTAGTTTGTCTTCAAATAAGACTGTACCCCAACATCTGTTGATTGTTCCAGCATCATCCGAAGTGACTTCTATGATCAACGATTGGTTGATGTAGGTACCATCAAGGATTACGGTGGCACCTTCTGCAATATTAGGTCCATTCATGGTCAATCTTGCAGCAACAGTATATGTAGTACCATCAGGGCAAGAAGCGCCATCATCGCTTAATAACATTATAGGCGTTATTTCAGCTTCGCAATCCTCATCAAATGACACTTGTTGAGATTGAGTACAAGACATCTCACATGCATTCGAAACAACTGGTGCGAATACTGCCAATACCACTACTATCAGCGATGTCAAATAATTTTCAAATAATCGGAAAGTGTAATTCGCTTTCTTCATGAGACTAAATAAGTTTTCTTAAAATGAGTAATTGCAAGCTGTAGTCGGCAGCATACATGAATAAAAAATCGTAGTTATTAAATACCTCAGACGAAAAGTCCAAAATCAAAAACATAGAGGAGTCGAAGCTCTATGCATAAGTCTTATATTATCTTACAGGAAGGTGACTGTCTAAGGACGAGCCATAACAGTTTGGTAGTTTTACAATTACAAATATAAAACAATCATAATATGTTTTGATACCCTTTTTGCGGTATCTTTCATATATTAAAAATTTAATTTATATGACGAGCCCGTGTTTACGGTGTTTTGCACTGCCCAAAGGAAGGATTAAACAGCTGGACAGATGTGTTAATAGTACAGGTTATTCGGAGCTTGCACAGGTTATTCGGAGCTTGCACCTCCGAACATACACTATCACCAATTAGTCTTGCTATTCGGAGGTTGCACCTCCGAACTTACATTTCACTTGTTATTCGGAGCCTACACCTCCGAACATCAAATTCGCCATAGCGACTACTTCTTTATCATTACCTATTCCTGACATTGGGACTTAATGTCATAATTGCTTTGTATCAGCTTCCATCTACTATTGGTAATACCATTTTGAAAATCCCAAGCCAGAGAAGCATTTTCGTCCGAAACGGCGATCACAATACCAGGACTTATTTCTTCTGTCAATCTAAATTCTACTTTGACTTTCGGGCTCTTTATACCTTTATGTAAGTAAATCTCATCTTCAACAATTCCCCAAAGACTACAACTTGATTTGTCCAAGTTTTTTATAAACTCTCTGGTTATTCGGAGGTTCCACCTCCGAAGTTCGAAATCCCAAACTTCATAATTTAACAACGTCACAACTAATAATAACCGGTTATTCGGAGGTTGCACCTCCGAACATAATCTATCACCAATTAGTTCTTCGGAGCTTGCACCTCCGAACATCAAATTCGCCACAGCGACTGCTTCTTTATTGGTATATATTCGAGAGAGCATGGCCTCATCACTTAATTACTGCTCCGTACTTTGTAAAGTCAACTTCTATCTCGGATCTGTCATTTAAATTTAGCCGTCCTAGCTTAGTCTTTGGTGTTAAGAGACTAGGACTTGTTATTCGGAGGTTGCACCTCCGAACTCGATCCTACAAATCCATAAACATATCCTTCCAACGAAGCATATTCAATCTTCTCTAAAGGTACTAAGTCTCGAGAACTTCCAGCATAGTTAGCAGCGCTGCTGTAGATATAGTC
>CAZMYK010000687.1:0-2743 GCA_964570435.1 uncultured Saprospiraceae bacterium
TCAACCTTGCACCGCATGATCTAGTTCTGTTGTGGTAATGACATTGCCATTGTCTACATAGCGGGCATTCTTGACGACCTTGGTGTGGCGATACTTATCTTCGAGATCGTCTAATGCATTGTGAAACGTGGTAGCTGTCTTGTCCTTCAATAAGCCAGATTCTCCTAAAATGAATGCACCTGTGCATACTGAGAAGTAGTAGTCTACTTCGGTTTGGGATTGAACCCAGTCTATCACATTGTGGTCGCTGCTTGCTTCGCTAGCATTGCCACCGAAAAAAGCTAGCACATCTGCAGGAGGAGCATCTTCAATTCTGTAGTCAGGAATGATTTTCAAAATTCCTTGACTTGTAATTGGCTCCCTCGTCTTAGAAACAGTAAATACCTCAAAGCCAGCATATGCAAATACTTCCATCGGTCCGGCAAAATCCAGCACCTCGACGCCATCTTGCAAATAGAAGGCAATCTTTTTGGGTTGATCGACTTCATTGATTGGTATCAGTGGCATTTTGCAATGCTTGCATAAACCTCCTGTCGAGTATTCCAATAGGTCGCAATCGCTATTGCATGGTGTACAGACAAACTTCCTAGCTTCAATGTCGCTATTATCAAAATCACGACTCAATGAATTCTTTGTGAGGTAGATGAAAGACGAAAGTAGCATCGCAGATAATAGTATTGTCCTTATCATATCTTGTTTTGATTCCAAAAATAGCTGGAGATACAGGAACAGGAAGGACAAAAAAGCGCAGGATCAGGACGAGTTTAAGCTATTTCTGAGAAATTTCCAGGTAATACACTGGAGTGCTTCTTCAACAGGGCTCTTAGTTGATTGGTGCTTTTGAGACCACATTTTCTTGCCACATGGTCTACCTTGTGATGATCAGCAAGTAGGAGTACGGCCCTTTCTATCCGTAGTTTTTCAATGTACGCCCCTATGGTTATCCCAGTTGTTTTTTTGAATAATCTAGTGAGATTTCTTGAACTCATATACACATGTTCAGCAAGATCATTGAGGTTAAATTCTTTGCTGATATTGTTTACTAAGAAGTCTTGAGCTTTGTGGACTCGATCATCGATGTGATTCCTGTACTCTAGGTAGATGCTTAATTGCGGATCTGACTCACTCCTTCTAAAATAGATTACAATTTCTTGAGCCAAATCGGTAGCGAATTTGCTACCGTACAAGTTCTCAACTATGAACAGTGAAAGATCTATCCCAGAAGATACCCCGGCACTAGTGTAGAGGTTCTTATCCACTACAAAAAGGCGCTTATCTGCTACTTCTGCAGAAGGAAAACGGTTTTTGAGTTCAGGTATAAATTTCCAATGTGTTGTGCAAGTCCGTTGATCAAGAACTCCTGCTTCTGCTAGGAAGAAGGCCCCTGTGCAAATAGAACAAATGTTCACATCACGAGAATTTTGCGCTTTTAGCCAGGCTAGAAAAGTCTTTTGCTCATACATGAATTTTGGATCAGAGAGCAATTTGTAGTCAATTCCGGGAATGATGATAAAGTCCTGATTATTGAGTTCGAAGTTGAGGTACGACTGCAATTTAAAGAAATGTAATCCAGCACTACTCTTAACTTCTGAAGACTCATTAATGGAAATGAAGTGCAAGTCTAAGTCTGCGCCTTCGTCCTTCGCCTCATAAAAGACGTGGGCTGGGCCATTGATATCTAAGAGGTGGACTCCAGGTGGCGTTATAAAAAGGATCTTTCTAATGAACTTGTATTTCTTAATTCCTCAATAAAGGTATTACAAAAAAATGAAGTAAGCTCAATAGGGTCTTTGCCTTAGAATGCCTAAAACTAGATTATTCAGATATGAGGAGCTCACCTAAATTCTCACAAGCAAGAGTTTAAGTAGTTGATAGTGATAGATGTAAGTTGCAAATGCTTGCGTTTTAGCTCAAGAAAAAGCCGTTCTGAGCAAACAGAACGGCTTTTTGTATAAAAAGTAAGGCTACAAGGACATCTTTAGTCCAGCACTCAATCCCATACGCTTAAAATTGGATTGGTATCCTGCGTCTTTAGATATTGCTGAAGAAAGTGAATAGGCAGCTGTTGGTTGAATAGTGATGTATAGATTCTTTAGGATTCTATAATCTACTTCCAGCCCACTTCGCACGCCTAGACCATAGCTTCTTCTATATTCATCTAGGTCTATTAGGGCTGCTTCAAGCTCATTTTTGTTGAAACTTTTGCCTTTTGCAGTCTGATATACGTTGTACGAGAAGCCAATGTTTGCTCCTATTCTCCACCTATCAGAATTTACAAAGTAGTGTCCAATGGAAGCATTAAGACTTAAACTCGTGTATCTATTGAATTGACGTAGGGAAACGACTTGGGAACCTAATAAAGTTGTGTCACCAAAGATTTCTTCTACATTCCCATTTGAATAATTTACCCTCCTCAGCAATACATTTTCAAAGTCGTATTCTTTTGCTACCTCATATTGATGGTCGATCTGGTCAAAATTGATTATATAATCGGCTCCAAAACTAAAGAAGCTCTTCTTTGCGATGAAAGTGTTGATTCCTAGATGATAAATGTATGACTCTAGCGCTTTTTCATTTTGTGTCCTTGCATTCGTTAAAGGGTCCAAAGTCGCGTCTTGGGTTTTGAATTGCTGAATCGTCTGTCCAAGGCCGCCTGAAGCATAGATTTCGAATCTTCTGCTTTTTCTGATATCGTCACCTGGAATCGGATGGTTCTCGGAGACTTGGAAGCTTGGACTTATTG
>CAZMYK010000688.1:0-2739 GCA_964570435.1 uncultured Saprospiraceae bacterium
ATCTAAATGCTGCTCCGTTACCAGATTGATTTACATTATACACTTCTCCCGTCCCAATGTAGATGATGCTTGAATCTTGCGGATGGAAGGCAATACTTGACACGCCTAAGACAGGAAATCCAAGCTCTACCTGCTGCCATGAAGTGCCTCGTCCCTGATGGTGAGACCTCCAAAGACCACCACTTGCTGATCCTGCCCAAATGGTATTACTATTTTGAGGATTGATGGCTATTGCTAGCATCCGTCCAGCGATATTGTGAGGTCCTAATGTTTCCCACGGATCAGTATCTAATGATCTTTCAAACGGAAGCTGAGGATTTCTGAATTTTTCGATTTCTTGGAAATATCTAGTTTTTGAAAGGTCAACTTCAGGATATGCTTTTTGAGAAGCAAGCATTTGAAGCGATTCATATGCTCCATTGACTCGGTCTGCTTTATCATCCTGATGACAAGATAAGATGCACAAAAAGAGTGCAAGTATGGAAAGAATGTTAGTGGTCTTTGTCATTTTGTGATTCCTGCTTATTAAACGATATGCTTAGGACTTGGGAGATCTCTAGATCAGCCCTAAGAGCTTCTTCCATTGCTATAACGTCTAAGACCTTAAGGTGTTCAGTCTTCGAAATAAGTTGGAGTTCATGGGGGAGCGGTGCCTTGGAAAGCTCAATATCAATTCTGGATTTTAATTGTTCAATTTGCTCACTGATTGGCCTTTCTATGGCCTTTTCCATTCGCGAAAGGAGGTTACCTTTAGCCAATCTTAGAATACCTCTGAAAATTAGATGAGAGGCATCAAGATCAAGCTTGATGTCTTGCAAGTCTATTTTTTCTGTGCTACTGTCATAGGAAAGTTTTGCAGAGAAGTCAAAGTAAGCGTTCCACTTGGAGATGATCTCACCTACTACTCTTAGGCGGCCACTAAGAGAAGTAATAGCTAACTTATCGACCTTAATATCATATCCCTTAATATTAATCTCTTGCTTGTTTGTTTCCGCTTGGATGAGCGAAGACAGTTGTGGATAAGACAGAATTAGCTTTACTATTGTCATAGGATTAGTCTAATTGCATAAAAAAAGCGCACCCTTCAGGATGCGCTTTGTAACGTTTTTTATAAGTTTAGTCAAGAGGCGGAACTCTCAATACCTGACCTGGGTAGATATTGTTGGGGTCCTTAAGAAGGGGCTTATTGGCTTCGAATATTTCCATGTACTTCATTGCATCGCCATAGTGAGCTTTCGCTATCTTAGACAATGAATCACCACTTTTTACTTCATAGAAAACAGCAGGCGGCTCACTTGCCTCTACTGTAATTCGATCATCTACTCCTGAAACTCCTTCAACATTTCCGAGCGCGAGAATTACTTTTTCTTTATCTGCTTGTGAATCAGCTGAACCGCTGACAGTCACTACATCATCAGCCAAGCTTACATCTAGATTTTCTATCTCTATGTCGAGGCTTTTAACGATGTCAGCAAGTAACTGACTCTTGTAAGCGACTGCATCCGCTGCGGATTTGGCTGCTGCTGCCTCTTCTTCCAGTTTTTTAGAACCGGCTTTCTTGAAAAAAGAAAATAAACCCATTTGATTAAATTTAATTTTGGTTATACAAATTTGTTTCGCATCTAATATATAAACTTTTTGATTTGAATCTTCTGATATCTTTGTAATATTATTGTCTGTTTAATTCTGTAATATGTAAGAATTTGTAAATGCAAGAGTTATAGAAAAAAATGGTACTTTTGAAGTTTGCTGACTTAAATGCTGCTAAGTTTATTAAAAGACGTATATTTGCGCAGTTTTTTGCAAACAGATAATAAATATAAAGAATAGATAGATGCAAGGGAAGGGCTTAATAAAGTTTTTTTTAGTCTTGATGATACTAGTAAGTGCATTCCAGTACTTATTCGTCATTCCGACCAATAAAATAGAGAATAATGCAGATGCATATGCTGAGGAAATTGCTTCTCAAGTCACGGGTGAGGTAGAGCAAATTTCAGCTCGCAAGGCTGCAAGAATTGCCTTCTTAGACTCAGTTTCTAGTGAGGTAGTCTTTAAGATTCCAATGATCAAGGAGTATACCTACGATGAGTTGAAGAAGCAACAATTGGGACTTGGTCTCGACCTTAAGGGAGGTTTCAGCGCCGTATTGCAGGTGGATCTGAATGATTTGCTACTAACACTTTCGAACCAATCAAAGGATCCAAATTTTAGAACTGCTCTTGATAATGCAAATGTCGCCTTAAGAAGTTCTCAGAGTGATTTTATTACACTCTTCGCTAATGAGTATCAAAAGATTGATGGTGCAAAGTCGCTTTCACGGATTTTCCTGCGAAGTGCTAGCATGCAGCAAGAAATCAATGCAGAATCATCTAATGGCGATGTAATTCAGGTCCTCAGAAGACTTTCTAACCAGACGGTGCAATTGACTTTTGATAGACTTAAGGAAAGGATAGATAAGTTGGGTGTTACGCAGCCTAATGTCTTCTTGGATGCTGGGCGAGATTTAATTATTGTAGAAATTCCAGGTATTGAAAACCCGCAAAGGGCAAGAAACTTTCTTCAAGCAAGCGCAAAGTTAGAATTCTGGGAGACCTACTGGATAAGTGATCCAGGGGTAGCAGATGCCTTTGTTCAAGCGAATGAAAGATTAAAGCAGCTTACTGGAGATTCTAGCAGCACCGAAATAGCTTATGATACAACTTGGACATATGGACCAGATGATTACGACGAGAACGGAAA
>CAZMYK010000689.1:0-2732 GCA_964570435.1 uncultured Saprospiraceae bacterium
GACATTGATACTATCCTTTAATCCACCAGTAATTCCCCCATTCACATACTGGGGTAGGAAGTTTCCTGTACCAATGACGATAACGATAGGTCTGTCAGTGAGATCATCACCTTCAGGCGTATAGACCTCCATCTTCAGATCGATTGCCTCCACAGTTGGAAACCTAAGTATGGATATATTAGACCCATAAGTGATGTCTTCTTCCAAGGCAAAAGAGCTGAATACATCGTCGACGTATCTCTGACCCTGCGCCTCAGTTTTGATGCTGAAAGCCATCAGCAAGAGTAAAAAAAGCAAAGTGTAATTCTGTTTCATATTAAATATTTTGTGTTTGCAAGTTTTGTTAATTCTTCTTATTCCAATCGTACAATATAGAAAAGTATCCTAAACGTCCGATTCTCGGCCCTCCATAGGTTTGAAAATTCATCGTATTAAGTAAGTTGGATGCACCAAGCTTGAATGTAAGGTTACGATTCTTCCAGTTCCAATTGACCTGTCCATCTAACAAGCTATAACTTGGAATAAAGCCTGTAAACTGAGGTGATCCTTCGAAAATAAAGCCTTCAACCCACTTGTACTGCAGATTGAATCCCAAATTCTTTACCCTAAGTGCACCGAGATTGACAATCATATCTCTTCCTGAAAGACTCAGATTGTATTTGTGTTCTGGTGTATTGAAGGCCGGAATGATGGGATCGTCACTTGCTGTGTTAAGCTTGTTCCAAGAATAATTCCCAGTGACCAGGAAATACTTAGCAAAGTAGTAACTCAGACCTATTGAAAAACCTTGAGTAGTAACAATGTCCTGAGCATTTGCACTTACTCTGAAGGCCTGCACACTTGTAGGATTATTCAATAAGTTATCAAAAGTTGCATCTATTCCCAATTGATATCCTATAAAATCTCTGTACCTAGAATAGTAATAAGTAGCATCTACATATACTTTGTCGAACAATGTTGTTCTGAATCCTGATTCGATTGTTTGCACTTTCTCAGGTTGAATCGCAGGTACATCAAAGTACTTCAGCAAAGAAATATCATTAGCATTCAAATAGTCTCCAAAAGATTCAACATCGATAAGATTATTAACTCCAGAAATATTGCCAAGTAGTATTGCCTTACCTACATTATAAAAAAGGTATTGGTCAGTCAATGTTGGATTTCTTACTGCTGAAGAAAATGATACCCTGAGATATGTATTTTGCTTAGGATTGTAAACAAGTGAAGCTGCTGGCGAAAATAAGTATTTGAAGTTTTGGTGCTTGTCTAAGCGTGAGCTTAGATTGAGTTTCAACTTGCTTTCCATGAAGGAAACAGTAGAACCACCGTAGACTCCATATTCATAGGTATTAATATTTCTCCCCATAGTATCTAGTAGGATAGAACCCTTAGAATTCGGTAAATACAGCCTACCATTGCCTCCTAAAATGAAGTCGATCCCTGATACAATACCGTCACTCTGGTAGACATCATTAAATTTATATTCACCGTGTAGATGTGTAAGCGCAGATCGGTCAAAAAATCTTGTGCCACCTTCAGAGTTTGCTATTCTAGACGTAATATTTTGAAATGCAGCATCAAAAGCTGGTGTACCTGGTACCAGGAAGTCTGACGTCTGCTTAAAGTCGATGCCCGTATTTGCTGCCTCTTCAGCTTCTGCATGAAGTTCGGCTAAGAGTTCAGAACTAGAGGAAAGGAAGGTGGAGATGGCTGCCTGGTATCCAACAGGATCGCCAATATAGTTCGAAATGCTAGGAAAACCTTCTAGGTTCTTAATCCTTGGATTTGCATCAACACTCCAGTAGCTGATATAGCTTTCTCCCCAATCAGTATTGTCAGATGCCTGCTCTTGCAGTTTCAAAGCGGTAAAGTAAGGGTCATATGAATCTCCTGAGTCCTCGTGAGTGGCATAGAACCGTAAGAAATACTTGTCTCTTTTCTTTAGTTCGATTCTATGTTGAAAGAACCTTATATTCTTAAGACTGAAGCGGTTATCGCCCTGGTACACTGTTGTGCCACCTCCATAGTTAGAGGCTAGAACTATTTCCGGAGATTCAAAGTCCATTTCAGGCCTTAGCCTAAAATGTAATGAGGCATTGGCCTTAATATTTCTCGTATCATAGTTCACAAGGTCTACTTCACGATAACCCGTCCTATGGAATATTCCTAATCCAGGATTCGAAGTTGACCTAGAAAGATCATAGCTTCCCTGAAATTCGTCTCCATATATATTAACTGCGTCAAACCTGCCAGGATTGCTTGTACCTGTTTCTGTGTCAAAGACTGGTTCATAATTATCGGCTTGCCAATCATCAGCACGGAGATAGAAGAAATTCAACTTGTATGCAAATGAGTAGTCTCCGTTACTATTGCGTATTGCATCGGCAAATCGGAATGAAGGATTAAGAAGGTTTCTCTCCCCTACCTTTACCTTGGCTGACAGGCCTCTATTGATAAAGGGATCTTTAGTTGTCATCGCAATTACACCATTAAAGGCATTCGGTCCGTAAAACGCTGAACTCGCCCCTACAATAAGATCTACCTTATTAATATCTAATTCAGATGCACCAAGGAAGTTACCCAAAGAGAAGTTAAGTCCAGGTGACTGGTTGTCAACCCCATCAATTGTTTGCAACGACCGTACTGGACTAGTACTATTAAATCCTCTTGTATTAATAATTGTAAATCCTAAACTAGCTGTGGTTAGATCTACATCTTTTAAGGCCCCAAGT
>CAZMYK010000690.1:0-2723 GCA_964570435.1 uncultured Saprospiraceae bacterium
GGATTGGTTGTTTTCTGACGAGAATCCGCTAACGGCGAGAGTTACAGTCAACCGATATTGGCAAATGATCTTTGGAGAAGGTTTGGTTACTACTTCAAATGACTTTGGGCTCCAAGGTAGTAGGCCTAGTCATCCAGAATTACTCGACTACTTAGCCCTAGAGCTAGTAGAAAACAAGTGGGACATCAAATGGCTAATTAAGAAAATGCTGACTTCCTATACCTACCAACAATCCTCTAATCAGAGGAAGGACCTAAGTGAAGTCGACCCCAAGAATAAACTACTAGCACGAGGGCCATCTTATCGATTGCAGGCAGAAATGATCAGAGACAATGCCTTAGCTGCAAGTGGCCTCCTTAAGAAATCGACGGGTGGTGAAAGTGTAAAGCCCTATCAACCGGAGGGTCTATGGATTGAAAAATCATCCTTTTCACACCAACTACTAAACTATGTTCCAGACCACGGAGATAGTCTCTATCGACGCAGTCTATACACCTTTCTCCGCCGCACATCGCCTAACCCAAGCATGACCTTGTTCGATGCTCCTACTCGAGAAGTCTGCACCGTCAAGAGGGAAAACACCAGTACTCCTCTACAAGCCCTTGTCCTGCTAAATGATCCTCAATTCGTAGAAATTTCAAGAATCATGGCAGAAAGAATTCAAGTAGAAGCTGGTGAAAGTGTTAACGAACAGATACAATATGCCTTTCGACTTGCGACGGGCAGAAGGGCAAGTGATCAGGAACTAGCCGTCCTAGAAGACTTATATGAAGAACAATTGGCTCACTATAGTGCAAACATGGATGATGCCCTAGCCCTCGTATCGGTAGGAGAATTCAGGGCTCCATTGGACATGGATATTTCAAAAACTGCAGCCCTAGCTACCGTTTCAAGTACGATCATTAATCACAACGAAAGCTATATCAAGAGATGAGCCATTGCGGAAAATACGGCAGAAGAAAATTCCTTACCGAGACATCCTTGGGACTAGGAGCCATGGCCCTAGGTTCAATAATGAATCCCTTGAAGGGACTAAATGAAAGGCGAGCCCAAGGACTTCTGAATAACTTAAGACAAAGTAGACACTTTCCCGCTCGAGCTAAAAGGGTGATCTACCTTTTCCAAAGCGGGGGACCATCTCACATGGAGCTCTTCGATTACAAACCAGTTCTTGAAAAGCGACAAGGTGAGGATATTCCTAAAAGCGTTATTGGTGATCAAAGATTGATTGGCATGAGCTCTGGCCAAGCCTCTCTTCCCTTAGTCGGAAGCAAGTTCTCTTTTTCCCAGCATGGTCAAAGTGGCACCTACGTCTCCGAACTCTTGCCACACACAGCAAAAATTATAGATGAATTATGTGTGATCAAGTCCATGCATACCGAGGCCATTAACCATGACCCGGCAGTCACATTTATTCAGACTGGTTCTCAATTCTCTGGAAGGCCGTCTATCGGAGCATGGAGCAGCTACGGCTTGGGTTCTGACAATGAGAACCTTCCTTCCTTCGTGGTCTTAATTACGAAGGGAAAGCAAGGTGGCCAACCACTCTACGCCAGACTCTGGGGTAATGGATTTCTACCGTCACAACATCAGGGCGTTCAGTTTAGAGCAGGCAAGGACCCTGTTCTCTTCCTGCAGAACCCACCAGGAGTCGGGGCAGATAATCGCCGTCAGCAATTAGACTACCTCAGCCAACTGGGAAAGATCAGCTATGACGAAAATTTGGATCCAGAAGTGCTTTCTAGGATGGAGCAGTATGAAATGGCTTACCGCATGCAGACCTCTGTTCCTGAAATTATGGATACCAAGGGAGAGCCCGACTATATCTACGACCTATATGGTGAAGATAGCAAAGAACCAGGGACCTTCGCAGCAAACTGTCTGCTTGCAAGGCGTCTAGCGGAACGTGATGTGAAATTCATCCAACTTTACCACCAAGGCTGGGATGCACATGGTGGCTTGCCAGGTCTTATGAAAAGGCAGTGCAAAGAAACCGATCAAGCATCTGCTGCCCTTATAACAGATCTTAAACAACGAGGACTGCTTGAAGACACCTTAGTAATTTGGGGTGGTGAATTCGGCCGCACAAGTTACTCACAGGGACAGTTAACTCCGGAGGGTTATGGTAGAGACCACCATCCTAAGTGCTTTACAATATACATGGCTGGAGCTGGAGTGAAGAAGGGTATTACTTATGGAAGTACTGATGATTTTGGGTACAACATCACAAAGGACCCTGTCCATGTACATGACTTCCAGGCAACACTAATGCATCTTATGGGTGTGGACCATGAAAGACTCACCTACAAATATCAAGGTAGGCGCTTCAGACTGACGGATGTGCATGGACATGTTGTAGAAGATATCTTATCTTAAGTAGAGCATATGTTCGAGAAAGAAGTTTTCTCAGGAGGTTTGAAAATATTTTGATAGCTTTAAATTATGGGATTTGATTTTTCAATTTTTGTTGGGCGCTTTCACCCATTGTTTGTCCACTTGCCAATTGGCATCATTATCATCACATTGGCCCTCGAAGTGCTCGGAAAGTCGGGTAAGAGTACCCTTTCATGGATGTGGTTCTTCTCATTTGCCACTGCCCTCTTCAGCATATTTACTGGATGGCAACTGACCTTAGATTCTAGCTATCCTGTGGATGCCTTGTTTTGGCACAAGTGGCTAGGAATAAGCGTTGCTGCAAGTTCTCTTATCTTATGGTTGGTCAC
>CAZMYK010000691.1:0-2712 GCA_964570435.1 uncultured Saprospiraceae bacterium
ACCTGTTACCCATCCCTTAACGGATATGTTAGAGTGATTATAGTGGCCCCAAGCAAGGGTGAAAATGTGAATGACAAAGAAATCATGGAGTCCTATTCCAAGTAAGGCTAGCGGGATGTATTCAAGGGTCCTGTAGACTACTGTTTCCATCCAATGAAAACGGAGGTGGGCTGCGAAGCCCATTTCCTCTACAGAATGATGAACCTGATGAAATTTCCACAGCCAATTTGACTTGTGAAGGAGTCGGTGTACCCACCACTGAACAAAGTCGCGGATCAGAAATCCGACTACTAAGATTGCCCACATTGGCCAATTCTGCATCGGATTATTCGATTGTAAGTTGAATCCTGAAATGGCCGCTATTCCATCATTGAATAAATTCACGATTACATCTGAAGCGGCATTATAGATGATTAGGGAAAATAGGAAGAAGTTGAAAAACATGTAAAATGCATCCAACCAAAAGTCCTTTCTCAACTTTGATTGCTTCTTTCTCCATGGAATAACCACTTCAAGAAGGAAGAAGAATAGGGAAACAGCTATCAGCCAATAAAAGTAGTTTTTCCAGCTAGGATGACTGATTTCTGACCATAAATAGCGAGCATAACCAGTATATCCATTAACAAACAAGTCTAAGTACTTCTCCATAAGTTCTTGCAAAGTATTGATTCTTGAACTTATAACAAGAAAGGAAGCAAATGTTTTAGTACAAATGATGGATATATGATGAAAGTGTCATATATCGGATATTTTCATATTCCGAGCTCCAAAGTGAACCCTACAAGTAATGTGCGTTCGCAGATGAAATACTTTTACACGTTCAGCCCTTGTGGGAGACAGATTTTTTCAAATTTTTGTGGATCGATCCATCTTCATCTTAAAATGAGAAAATTTTTTAGAATGCTAGGTTTCACCTTAGCCATGGGCTTATGTTATAACTGTGACAAAGCGCCAGATAGCATAGTGCAGAACGATATGGGTTCTTTTGTTGAAGAAATGCAAGCACGCTTGAACATACCCTATGTTGGCTTAGCGATTCTACGCAATGGCGATGTCGTCCATCAAGCTGTACACACGCCAGCAGGTGAAGGATCAAAGACTACTCTGTTTAATGTGGCCTCGGTGACAAAGGTCGTTTTTGCAAGCACCATTATGAAACTAGTTGGAGAAGGTTTAGTCGATCTCGATGAACCGCTTTTTCACTACTACATTGACCCAGATGTAGCCGACGACCCATATCATAAAATAATAACGGCTAGGCATATATTGAGCCAACAGTCGGGCTTTGTGAATTGGAGACATAATCACCCAAGTGGCAAGTTGACTTTTGATTTTGAGCCTGGTACAGTTTTTAATTATTCTGGCGAAGGCATGGAGTATTTAAGATTAGCAATAGAATCCAAGTTAAAGAAACCATGGGGTGAAATTGCACAATCTGTTCTTTTTGATCCACTAAAAATGCAATCGACTTCTCACTCGTGGGATGGAAAGACCGATTTTGCCAGTTTTTCTAGATTCTATGATACAGAGGGTGATGAGCACGTCATTGAAGATCATAGCTTCGGAGATCAAGCTGCAGATGATCTTATGACTACAATTGGTGATATGTCTAAATTTGCCAAGTTTATTCTTGATCAAGGCCATCAAGAGAGTAAGCATTTTCTGGAAATGATTACGCCACACAGCACAATAACAGATAATCAAGATCAAGCTTTGGGTTGGAGATTGATTGCTTCACTTGATGATACAGGAAGCTATGCTATCCATCATGGTGGAAATGATATAGGAGTAGCAACACTTATTATGGTCTTGCCAAAACAAGGCGAAGCGCTGGTGGTACTAACCAATGGTGATAATGGCATCCTAGTCTGTAACGACTTAGTGCGCGAAGTTTTTAGTAATGGTGATACATTAGTACATCGGGCTTACAAGAGTGGTCCTATGAAGGCAACCGATCAACCGATCGAGGTAGATGCAGAGGAATTAAGACAACTAGCAGGGAAGTACGAACAACCAAGTGGCAGGCTTGTCGAAGTAGTCCATGACAGAGATGATTTAATTATGAAGATGCCAGGCGTACCTAATTTCAGGCTTCTTCCAATTTCAAGTGATACTTTCTTTATCAGAGACTTTGATCCCTTAATCGTTTTTTCTAAAGATTCAGAAAATCAGTCCTTGAGTATAGTCGAGGGCGAAAACACTATTATATGTTTAAGAATATGAAAATGTTCCTTACCTGTCTACTTACCCTATACTTCGCATTTGCCCTATTGGGACAAGGGGCAGCAAATGGACGAGGACAGATTTTGAGAAGCAACGTCGAGCTTTTAGATGTGCGAGAAGGAGCAAAGCTTTATAACAAAGCTTGGCGCATTTCCCCAGATTTGCAACCGGACGTATTCACATCAAGTGCCCTTGGTGAAAGAATAGTCTTTATTTCCGATATGGACAGTCTAGATTTTATATTGAGTGATACAACGATTTTTGATTTTTGGGTTGTGACTCAAGAAATGGATTCAGCTTGGACACGAGTTCTCTATCAAGCAAGCAATCTTGATATTCTGAAAATGTCTTCACCCTATAGTGAAGAAACAGCTCAAGAATCATGTAGGCAGTTCGAATATCAAGCGTCAAATGATGCTTCACTACAACAGATCAAACAAAACTTTAGCTTGGGACAGGTGACCAAGGGGAAGTCTGAGATTGATCAAA
>CAZMYK010000692.1:0-2711 GCA_964570435.1 uncultured Saprospiraceae bacterium
ACTTGGAACTTGCTATCAGCCGGAATAATTTTTTGATGGACCCGATCTATATAGGTATGACAGACGGTCCCTATGAGCTTGATTTGTCAGGGATCGGAGTGAGTCCTGGTGGTGGACTTCATTATTTTATCTTACCATCACTTAGTGCTAATCTTAATCTAGGATTTGCCTTTGGTAACTTTCGCAGAGTCGAAATCTCTGGCCAACAAAATGACTTTGAAGAAAAGCTAGACTACACATTTTTCAATCTAGGAGTAGGAATGTCATATTTCTTTCAATAAATTTACTTGATGCCAATTAAGATTTTTCTTGTTGACGACCATAAGATCATCTTGGACAGCCTAAGTATGCTTTTGGGAATGGTGGACGATTTCGAGATAGTCGGTACTTCCTACGACTCCAGGTTAGTTGCGGATCAACTTGCCGACTTGGAAGTGGACATCCTCATCTCCGATCTTTCGATGCCATTTATGGATGGCATTCAGTTAAGCTTTCAAGTTAAGGAAATCTTCCCCGAAATCAAGATCCTAATGCTAACCGTGAACGACTCCACAGATAGTATCATAGAAGCATTTCGAGCAGGAATCTCAGGGTACATCATGAAGAAAGCGGGAAGAATAGAAATGGAAAAGGCTATCAAAACCTTGTACAGTGGTGACCTTTACTATAGCCAAGAGGTTATGAAACTGCTTCTATCTGGAAAAGGTCTAGACCTTGAGATGCAGACTATCAAACTCTTAACAAAGCGAGAAATTCAAGTGATCAGACTAATGCTTCAAGAAAAATCATCGGCAGAGATTGCCAAAGAGCTATTCATTACATCAGGTACCGTAGAATCACACAGACATAATATCTATAAGAAGCTAGAAGTAAAATCGGTAGTAGGCTTGGTAAAATTCGGTATCAAACACAACCTACATATAGATGAGGAATAGCTTGGTGTTTTCCTTTTCTTTGACTTGTTTTTTACTTTCCGCTCAACTTAGTGAGCAAGATTCTGCCCTAGTTAAGGACCTTAGACCATTCTTTTCTCAGATCGTGCAGCAATCTATTACAGACGATTTATTCCTTGAGCATCTTGACTCTACTCTTGCATTGCATCCATCTAGTGATTTCAGCAAGGGAAATGGGCACTTCTATATTGGTGCGTACTTAGAGTTTACAGGTAAATCAGACGAGGCACTCTTGGAATATACTCAAGCACAGAATTTTTTCCAGGATTGCTGTACCCATACCCTTGAGTATGTAGAAAATGACATCAGAATTGGCTTTATATCCATACATGCCGGGCTTTTCAACTTCGACACTCTTCACTTCCAAAAGGGGTATAAATATGTCTCGTCAGGATATGAACGTTCGAGAAAGTACGGATTCGCAGCGACTGCGCAGCGGATGTTAGACTTTATGGGAGACTACCATTTCTATTCTGCATTTCAAATTCAGGATTTTGATACTGCACTTGCCTACTACGAGCAACTATATGATGAACTAGAAGGCAGTCCTGATTCAACCTACCGCTTCATTGATAGCAGACTCAATCTTGCAAATGTGCATCGGAGGCTCGAAAACATGGAAGTTTCCGAAATCTATTTTGACGAGGCCATTCAACTTGCAAACAAATATGGCTACCACAAGATCATCTATGCAGCTCACAATGACAAGGCCCAGATATATGAAGAAGCAGGCAATTACGAAGAGTCCCTCAGGTTAAAATTGATCGCCTACGATCATGCCTTAAAGGTATCTGGAAAGGAAATATTGAATAGAGCAAACAGGGAATTATATCGGACTTATCGCAATCTGCAGGACTATGAAAAAGCACTTGACTACCTTGAAGTTCACTTTGAAGGTGTGCAGGAGATGAATAAGGCTGAAGCACTCCAGCTTGAGGCAAAATTAGAAAGCCAGCGAGAAATTGACGGGAAGCAGCTCCAAATCGTTGCCCTAGAAAATAAGAACTTAGTGACTTCCAGGAACCTTCTGCTAGCAATTGCGGGACTTGGGAGTCTGATATTGGTATCACTCTTTTACGCGTATAGGAGTCAGAGAAGATCCAATAAGGAGCTCCTTAGAAAAAATAAGGAAATACTTTTGGCCCAGCTCCGAGGACAAAATATAGAGCGAAAAAGAATGGCCGGTGAACTGCACGACAACTTGAACACGAAGATAGCTGCGGTGAGGTACAGATTGGAGGCACAGGCGATGAAAAAAGCTGGAGACAAGGAAGAAATGCTCGACGGGACACTCCAGCTTGTCAACGACATATATGAAGACATCAGGCTTATCTCACACAATTTAATACCTGAAACCGTAGAGGAGATTGGTCTTGCCGCCTCCTTAGAAAAACTCTTTTCCACACTGAACGAAAATGACGGAACACACTTCCATCTGATCAGTAAGTTTCACTCGGAAGACAGCATTAAACCCATGACCTATGAGCTCTATAATATCATCTTTGAAATGGTCAATAATATACTGAAGCATGCACAAGCAGAAAAGGCTTGGGTCAGCATATCACAAGTAGAAGACAACTTAGTTGTAACCGTCAAGGATGATGGACAAGGCTTCGATTCTTTAAAGAACCAAGGTGGCTTTGGTCTGAGAAGTATCCATTCTCGAGTGGAAAAAATGGATGGCGTGTGCACAGTCGATAGCACACCTGGACTGGGTACCAAGTATACCATCGAGATCCCCCTAAGTTAAGTCCAAGG
>CAZMYK010000693.1:0-2709 GCA_964570435.1 uncultured Saprospiraceae bacterium
ATCACAGCCACTTCTCCCAGACATTTAGAAAAATAGTAGGAATAAGCCCTGATGCATTTAGAAAAAGTCAAACTGTCTAAAAAAAAGTCAAGATGAAAACAGTCAGGTCAAGATCATTAAAGGCTGAAATGCCATTGATAAATAGTTTTGAAGTAAGAATCTTAGTCGATAGTAAATATTAAAACACAAGAACATGAGTCAAAAAATCTTCGTCACTGGTGCAAGTGGAACTATTGGTTCCCATATTGTTAAGCAACTTCTAGCAGATAACATTCCATTTACTGCTGGGCTTAGCAAGGTTCCGGATTCACAACTTCCTTATGAACATGCGGTCATCAACTACAATGACCTAGCCTCACTTGAAGTTGGCTTCCACGGAGCAGAGACTGTTTTTCTTTTATTCCCGATTGCTGATGATTTGATGACCTATGCAAGTAATGCGATTCAAGCAGCAAAGAATGCGGGAGTAAAACACATCGTGCGGTCTGGTGCAGGAGGTGCATCCTTGGATTCACCTTATCAAATGATCAAATTACATGGTGAAATTAATAAGATGGTAGAGGAAAGCGGGATCAACTATTCTATTGTGCAACCCTCCGGCTTTATGCAGAACTTTATTACCTTCCTTGGATATCCCATCAAGGCAGGAACGGTATATAATTCCAATCCCAAGGGAAGCGTTGCATTTATTGATGCTCGGGATATTGCATCTGTTAGCGTAGCCATCTTAAAAGATCCATCGTCTTATCTTGGACAAAAAATTGAAGTATCTGGAAGCGAGTCAATTACGATTCCAGAAGCGCTGAGCAGAATCTCACTTGCCATTGATAGACCGGTTAATTATGTTCCAATCTCACATCAGCAAGCGCATGATTCCATGATGCAATATGGTGCCTCGGACTATGTCGCTAAGTTAATAGGAAGTGTTGAACAGGCTTCAGCAGAAGGGGCAATGTCTAAGGTCCAAGAAGGTGTACAAAGTGTTTTGGGACGGGCACCGATTAGCTTCGCCAAATTTGTCAGTGACCACGTTGCAGTTTGGAAGTAGCCGAAATTGGCCCTAAAAGACTTCAAAATATAGATAGAAAGCGATTCACAAGTCTTGAATCGCTTTCTCTCATTCTAGCAAATGGCCACCAATTAATCCACATCACAAAAAAGTCAATTTTGAAATAGCGAGGTCAATTTTGAGATAGTACGAGGCAGTAGAGGTCCGTAATTTTGAAATGAATTCATGAGTCATTGGACTCACATTTTGAAATAATAAAAAATCAATTATGAACCATTTACTAAATCTAGTTCTACTCATTGGATTGAGTTTTATGACTTTGAATTGCCAAACACAGGCGCAAAATTCTTCCAGCACAAAAATGGTGGCGGCGAAAGGCTTGGTTAAAGAAAAAGTTGGAAAAGCTTACAGTCATTCAAGTGAGGAAGGAAGTAAAAAGAAGATCCTAATGCTTGCTTCCAATCCTTCAGTTTCCGCTCAAACCGGCTGGCCCATCGGCTGCTGGGCTGCCGAACTTACACATCCTTACAAGGAATTCACAGAAGCTGGATTAGAAGTAACCATTGCTAGTCCTATGGGCGGAAAAATTGAATTTGATGGTTACTCAGACCCTCGAGATGCAAGTGGATACTCGGCATCAGATCTAATTAGCATGGGATTCATCAATACGCCAGGTCTGATGAAACTGACAGAGACTACTGCCAAACTAAGTGAGCTTAATCCGGATGACTACGACGCCATATTTTTAGTTGGAGGCCAGGCACCAATGTATACCTTCAAAGGAAATGAAGAAGTAATGAAATTTTTTGCGGATTTTTATGAAACTGGTAAGCCGAGTGCTGCAGTCTGCCATTCTACCACTATCTTAACTGACACTAAATTGTCCAACGGGAAGTTACTAGTGGAAGGAAAAAAATGGACTGGATTTGCTAATAGCGAGGAAGATTTCGCAGACCATGCCGTAGGGCAAAAAATTCAACCCTACAGAATAGAGGACAATGCACGAAAATTGAAGAATACTAGCTTTGTGGTGAAGCCAGCTTTCACACCCTATGCCATTAAGGATGGCAACTTGATTACTGGTCAACAACAAAATTCAGGAGGTGTGGCAGCAGAATTAGTCATAGAAGCATTGGAAGAAATGTAAAACGCACAAGCACGTTGCACAAAGGAGTCATCAAAGTGATGGCTTCTTATCAAAGCAGATCGTTATGAGGAAATATATACTATTGGCACTTGCCTTACTCTCTTTCATCTGGGCAACATCCCAAAGCGTGGAATTCATGCCTGGAAATAACTTTGTCTTTGCCGATGTTCAATTTTTCAAACCCCTGGATAAAAAATACCGAAGCACACTATTCAGCAGAACCCGTGCAAGATTGGGGTACAAAAGCGAAGAGAGCGGAGTGGATTTTTTTTCTGGGCTATATATGAACTACACAAGTAAGTCTGGTTTTGGTGGAACGATCATTGGCAGAGCTGATAATCTGGGATCAGATATGGACCTGGGAGTACATTACTATAAGAAAATAAAAAGCATAAGCATCTACGCCTTGCCCTCTATCTCTCTAAGTCAAAAGAATATTTACAGTTGGTTTTCCATAATCAAGTACCGACCCGATATTAATGCGCAATGGAAGCTATATACCTCACTAGAAAATAGGTTGTTCGGATAGTCGTGTTCCTGCCAATCAAATCGT
>CAZMYK010000694.1:0-2705 GCA_964570435.1 uncultured Saprospiraceae bacterium
GTATGGAAGACCGAGAATTGGCATATTATCTAGAGGACTTAAATCGCGTGCATGAACTAAGTCTTGAGAAACTAGGAGAATGGAAACAGAAGTACCCTTACAGCCAGGTGGTCCACTTTTTAATGGCAAAAAAACATCAAGTCGAAGGATTTGTTGATGACATGAGTGTCTATCACAAGGCCTCCTTTTATGCCGTAGACCGTGTATTCCTGCAAGAAAGAATGACGCAGTCTGAGGTAGAAGTAGCATCACTAGATGAGGTAGTCGTGGAGCCATCGTTTGAACCAGTCATGATCAAAGAAGAAGAACAAGAAGATGTGGTAGAAGAGGATATGCTAGAAGAAGATAATGTCCTTGATTCTGAAATATCTGTAGACGAAGGTCAGCTTGAAGAGGAAGGGGAGACGAAGCCGCAAGATAGCATTGTGACTGAAGATCTGTCTGGTTTCTCCAAGTGGCTATTTAGTCTGGGAGGTGGCGAAGAGTCTGACATTGTTCGAAAAAGGTCAAAAAAGAAGAAGAAAAAGAAAAAGAAAAAATCCAAACTGGAGAAGAAGATCGAGCAAAGCGTCATTAAGCAAGATGAAATCGTTTCCGAAGCCTTGGCCAATATTCTTGCTATGCAAGGACATAAGGAAAAGGCCACTGCCATGTATCGCAAGTTAAGTTTGATATTTCCAGAAAAAAGTAGTTTCTTTGCAGATCAAATTGAAAAATTAAAATAGAATGGTAAATTTTCTGACCGTTGTTATAGCATTAATTTGCGTTCTCCTGATGTTGGTGGTTCTTATTCAGAACCCTAAAGGTGGAGGAGTAGATTCCACTTTTGGTGGGCAAGGAGCTAACCAGATGTTTGGTGCTGCAAAGTCTTCTGACTTTATAGAAAAACTGACATGGGGACTTGCAATTGCACTATTTGCCTTGTGCATCGTTACTGTATTAGTGGTTAATGGCCAAAGCCTTGGTGCTGGACCTCCACTCAGAACAGCAGGATAATAAAGAAAAAGTAAGCCACCCTAGTGTGGCTTTTTTTTTGCCAAAATGGCAACATCACCTGCAATATATTCAGGTCAAAAGGAGGAGATTTGAATTAACTGCAAATATGTCAGAAAAGCATCCCTTGGCACATTAAGTGATGTATACAGAATGTAAATTGAATTGTCAAACTAAAAATATTTTATAAAATGAAGCCAATCAACGATAGAGTGGTAGTTAAGCCCGCCCCGGCTGAAGAAAAAACGAAAGGGGGAATAATCATTCCTGATACGGCAAAAGAAAAGCCTCAAAGAGGTGAAGTGATCGCGGTAGGTCCAGGAAAAGACGGAAACCTAATGACAGTTGCTAGCGGTGACATTGTACTTTATGGAAAGTATGCTGGTCAAGAGCTTAACTATGAAGGTGAAGACTACCTTATCATGAGAGAGGATGACATCCTTGTTGTGCTTTAGCACATCCTTTATTTAAACCAATTATTTTTTTAAACGCAAAAAAAACATTTAGATATGTCTAAAGAGATTAGCTTTAATTCTGATGCAAGAGAACAGCTAAAATCAGGTATAGATGCGCTAGCAAATGCTGTAAAAGTGACGCTAGGGCCAAAAGGAAGAAACGTAATTATTCAAAAAAGCTTTGGAGCTCCAAACATCACTAAGGATGGTGTTTCCGTAGCAAAAGAAATAGAATTAGAGAACCCAGTTCAAAATATGGGCGCTCAGATGGTTAAAGAAGTTGCTTCGAAGACTGCCGATATTGCAGGTGACGGAACGACAACAGCAACCGTCCTTGCTCAAGCGATGGTAACAGCGGGAATGAAGAATGTAACTGCTGGAGCAAATCCAATGGATCTTAAGAGAGGTATCGACAAGGCAGTTAAGGCTGTCATCAAAGATCTTGAAAAGCAAACAGAGGTGATCGGAGACGATTTTGAGAAAATCAAGCAAGTAGGATCTATCTCTGCAAATAATGACAATGAAATTGGATCTTTGATTGCTGATGCAATGAAGAGGGTTTCTAAGGATGGTGTAATTACCGTAGAAGAAGCAAAGGGGACTGACACTTACGTAGATGAGGTTCTTGGTATGCAGTTTGACAGAGGTTACCTTTCTCCTTACTTCGTAACGAATGCTGATGATATGGTTACTGAATATGAGAATCCATACATCCTTATCCACGACAAGAAGATCTCTAACATGCAGGACATCCTTCCTATCTTAGAGAAGGCTGTAGGTGCAAGTCGACCATTATTGATCATTGCTGAGGACATAGAGTCTCAAGCACTTGGAGTATTGGTGGTCAATAGACTAAGAGCACAACTTAAGATCGTTGCTGTTAAGGCTCCAGGATTCGGAGATAGAAGAAAGGCAATGCTAGAAGACATCGCAATTCTTACAGGTGGAACTGTCATCTCTGAAGAGAAGGGTTACAAGCTTGAAAACGCCGACCTTGAACACTTAGGAACTGCCGAGAAAATTACAGTTGACAAGGACAATACAACAATTGTCAATGGAGCAGGCGAGAACGATGCTATTCAGGCGAGAATCAATCAGATCAAGTCTCAAATCGAGACAACAACTTCTGACTACGATAGAGAAAAGTTACAAGAAAGGTTAGCGAAGCTGGCTGGCGGTGTTGCTGTTCTATATGTAGGAGCTGCTACTGAAGTAGAAATGAAGGAAAAGAAAGATAGAGTAGATGACGCTTTACAT
>CAZMYK010000695.1:0-2703 GCA_964570435.1 uncultured Saprospiraceae bacterium
GTCTTTCTGAAAGAATCAGCTGTCACTACGGAGATGCAACTGAATTCATCGTAAATTCGAATGAAAAGTACGATTTCGTATTCATGGATGCAGGAAAAAAGGATTACAAAAGACAAGTCGAGAAATTGCTTCTTAAAATGGACTCAGGAGGTGTCATACTGGCAGACAATGTGCTTTGGAAGGGAAAAGTAGTCCAAGAAACGCATGATAAGATGACAAGTTTATTGCATGAATTCAACCACTTTGTTTCTAATCATCCGAGGTTAGAAAACATCATCCTCCCAATAAGAGATGGGATTAACCTTATTAGGGTTCGATAAGTGTATCAAAAAATGGCAGAAGAAAGGGATATTGAAAATCGACGTCATATATGGGTGGCTCTCTCTGACCTCTATATTGACAATGAACTACAGCCATTTGAAATTCAAAGCATCGCTAAGGTGTTTAAGGCAAGCTCATTTACCTTAGACGAAATTCACGACATTAATCGCCAAGATGTGTTTCCTGTATTGAAGCATAATTTGCTTACCGTTGCAGGCATTTGGACAGGCTTCGAAGAAGAAGAATTGATCAAGGCGATTGTCAATCACAAGTCTTCGCTTCTTAGCAAGTTTTTGGACAAAATTATGTTTTGGAAGATGAAAAAGATGTTTGCAAAAGATTGGTCTAGGATTAATTCTGCCTTAGATGAATTGGCTATTTCCAATATGTAGGTCTACTTTTCTTCACACTACCATAGTAAATTATCATAAGCTTCGACTCTAAGTCCCTCCTTGACCTATACTTGGGCAGGGAAGATTACGATAAATGGAGTCGACTACGCCTACAACAATACTAGTAATACAGTTATTGTGGATATGTTAAATAGCATTGACGAGTCGGACTTGGGTAGATTTAGGGTTTATCCCAACCCAGCGCTTGACATCATCAATGTTGAATTTGAAAATGGGGCAAGAAAAATCTATATCTATAATCAAATTGGCCACCTAGTTTTGAGCCGGGAATTAATTTCCAAACAAAGTACTGTTGACGTTTCGGCACTCAATACCGGCATATTTATCATCAAATCTGAAGGTGGAGGTAGTCAGACGATTATTAAAAAATAGTCACCCAATGAAGAAAGCAAAGATGGACTTCAAATGAGCCATTGATCTTAGTTTGACTATTATTGGCTCGGGCAGCCCAAAAAGACCGATTGAGTAATTGCATCGTGAGCTGTCAATTGTAGACCTCGCAGTCCCACAAAATATGGCCCCGATGAGCAAATCCAGTGTGCCTTTAAGCATACAAGTAAACACTTGTTTTCTAGAACAAATTGCTCATTCGGGTAAAGACAATATCTTTTAAGGCAAAAGATCCCTAACTTAAGGTCTATGTTAGGAAGAATATCGCTCTACTTATTAGTATTATCCTGCCTTTTTAGCTGTTCTCAAGAAGCTAAAAATAAAAAAGAGCAGCCTCCTAATATTGTCTTTCTTTTTGCCGACGATATGACTTATTCAGCAATCCATGCCTTAGGCAACGAAGAAATCAACACTCCGAACCTAGATCGCATGGTCCACGAAGGAACCACATTTACACATGCCTACAATATGGGAGGATGGAATGGAGCCATCTGCGCCGCGTCGCGGGCAATGATCATCAGTGGACGAGACCTTTGGCGAGCCAATGAATTTCGACAAGAATGGATAGAAGGTAAATCTGAATCCTACCAGATGACTTGGGCAAAGCTCTTGGAGCAACGCGGCTATGAAACCTATATGACTGGAAAATGGCACGTCGACGCACCTGCAGATTCTATTTTTCAGAATGTGCGACATATTAGACCCGGAATGCCTGGAGATCCGTGGGAGCACCATGAGATGGTAAGGCAGTTTCAAGAAGTAGTAGGCAAGCGAAAGATCGATGGTAGGATGGTTACTGAAGATGACATCATGCCGAATGGCTACAATCGGCCCACAGGACCAGCAGATGACTCATGGTCACCTTCTGATCCGAAGCATGGAGGATTCTGGGAAGGAGGCAAGCACTGGTCGGAGGTACTCAAGGATGATGCCTTGGACTTTATCGAGATGACTAGGAAAAGTGATGACCCATTTTTTATGTATTTAGCCTTCAATGCCCCACATGATCCAAGACAGGCACCGCAAGAATTCATAGATCTGTACTCCGTGGATGAAATCTCTCTTCCTGCTAGCTGGCAGCCAGAATATCCGGACAAGGAATTAATGGGAAATGGACGAGATCTTCGAGATGAAGCCCTAGGACCTTTTCCTAGAACGGAGTATGCCACTAAGGTTCATATCCTAGAGTACTACGCTATTATTTCGCACCTGGATGCGCAAATCGGGATGATAGTAGATGCCCTTGAGGCAAGTGGAAAAATGGACAACACTTACATCTTTTTTTCTGCGGATCATGGGCTTTCTGTGGGATGCCACGGTCTCTTGGGCAAGCAGTCCTTGTATGATCATAGCATCAGACCTCCAATGATGGTCCTAGGACCCGATATTCCTGCTGGAAAACAGGTAAGCAGTGATGTTTACTTGCAAGACATCATGGCGACTTCCTTAGACCTGGCAGGTATCGAAAAGCCTGAATATGTGGACTTTCATAGCTTTCTTGGGCTTGCAAAAGGAAGCCAAAAAGAAGGCAACTATGGGCACATCTACGGCGCCTATGTAGACTTTCAAAGGATGATAA
>CAZMYK010000696.1:0-2694 GCA_964570435.1 uncultured Saprospiraceae bacterium
CTAGACATTCAAATTAGAGGTTGTAAGCTACCTTACGACCTCTAATTTGTATGTCTAGTTTGACCACCTTCGCACTAGCATCTTTCACAATAGTCTGTGTGGGTATGTGGTCGTATTCGATGATTGAAACTGTATTGGTATAGGCAACAGAGTCAGAACTTCTAAGTAGGGGAACAATGTAATCCTCAGTTTGCTTGTCTGGGGGGCGAAGTTCAAATTTGAAAATTTCCTCGGCTCCCTTTTTAGCGATTTTTACCTCATGATTTTTAGGCGAAACGACCCAACCTTCATGGTGGCACAGCTCTAACTTCCCTTCCACATTATCTCGCCCAGCCTTAACCACAACCTCTATCTCTTTACTTTCACTATCTGGGAAAATAAAGACGTCACTCATTAATCCCACTGAAAATTCAGGGATGATTTCAAATGGTTTATATACTTCTCCCTTCACTGGATCGGAGGTCTTGTAAACCACTGGAGATGATATGGAATAAGGACTACCCTCCACCTCGAAATCAAATTGAACTGAATAAGGCCTCTGGTTTTCTGACTGTCCTCTTAGAAGCTGGTCCTTTACCTCATACATTCCGAGCGTGGCATTCCGATTAAGCCAATATGGAGATGAAAAAGAAGCCTCCTTTGGTACGGAAATAGCTAGACTTGACTGGTATCTAATGTTCGCTAACAAGGCTGAATCCATCATGGTCACTTGTTCTCCAGAATTAAGATTGATGCTTTTCAATACTACTGAAGCATTTGACCTATTGATTACCTCGATTTGTGCTTCCACCTCTTCTCCAGGTGATGCCGACGGACTCCCAACACTAACTTCAGCAAATGCTCCCAGGCATTGCTTGATAATTTGATCCACTTCATCTAGTTTGATGACCTTCCAATGTTCGTCTTTTAAGGCCTTAATCATGTTTCTAACCAGTAGAAGCTCACGAACTGAGGCAGATGGATCATCAAAGTCGAAATTTTCTATCACTGAAGTCAGTAGAGGCGCGATTTTTTCTCCTCCCTTTACTCTTGTCCACGTCGTGTTGATTCCTTCGAAGGGGTCTTCCATTTTACTGGGTCGATCACCTTTCAGAAATTCCATGTATTCACTTTGACTACCCCTGCTGCCCATAGAACCAAATCCTTGGCACTTATGCATACTCCTTGCCTCGGCCGCAATTTCTGTGTTAGACTTGCCGATCAGTGGGAAGTATACACCAGCATCGACGGAAAGGAGATTCGACTTGTCTGCTTTTTCAAAGTTATCTCGTGAGCCGTAGAACCACCAGGAAGTATTGAAAAACAAACGCTTGGTATCCCACACTTCCACATGTTCTAGCTGTTCAGGATAGACATTCCTATCTCCAGTCATTTCAAAGGCTTCATAAGATAGCATTGCTGATCCCGTGTGGTGTCCATGGGTGCGACCTGGAGTCCGGTGATCGAATCTATTAACAATAATATCTGGTCTAAATTTCCTGATCGTCCACACAACATCTGCAAGGACTTCCTCCTTGTTCCAGATTGCAAACGTCTCGTCAGGATGCTTGGAGTAGCCGAAGTCATTAGCCCTTGAGAAAAACTGCTTCCCACCATCAATGCTCCTGGCTTGCAGTAATTCTTGAGTTCGCATCACTCCTAGCATCTCCCGGATTTCTGGACCGATCAGATTCTGCCCTCCATCACCTCGTGTTAGAGAAAGATAGGCGGTATTCGCATGTACTGCATTAGAAAAGTAGGATATTAATCTCGTATTTTCATCATCTGGATGAGCTGCGACGTACAAGACAGAGCCTAGGAAGTTTAATTTTTTAAGTTTTTGGTAAATTTCTCCGGAGGATAGCTTTTCTGGAGCTTGTGCTTGGACTAAGACACAGCAAACTAAAAGAAGAAAGAGGCCTTGGATATATTTCATCATATTTATATATGTGCAAAGTAAAAATAAGATCTTTTGCGGAAGGCTTAATACAAATTCACTCTTTTGATACTTTCTTAACAAGTTGAAAACAACAATTTGCTTGAAATTGATTATGTATTCCATTGTTTAACAAATGATTACATAGTATGATTAGTAAAATTTTAAAAAGTAAACTAGAGAATGGTGGAGCGCTAGAAAACGTGTGTCTACTTAATAGACAAGTTAATGTTTACGCCCTCATTACATTTGCATTAGAAAACGCATTGAAAAAGTTGCATTTCTGAAGGCCATCGTTAGCTTTGAAGGTAACATCTATATGTTAAATTTAAATGTGTTATTAAGGAGGATGAAATTTGGAATCGAAGGTTAATTTAACTTTATTTGTTGATCAACTTGAGACTTTCCCCCTATCAGTAATACTATTAAGAAACCCCTTGTGGGTAACACTGTAACTATCTTTAAATCTAAAATTATGCTCGTTTTTTACGTTACTGTATTTCTATTGGGACTAAGTTTCATTGTGAACTTTGCATTGAAATACTCGCAGAAATAAAATACTCAGCAAGTCTCCATATATATGGATGGGAAGAATTCGAAAAGAGCCGACTTTCTTGTAAGTGCATTATTCGAAGCCAATGACTTTATTGAGGATGACTTTACTAAGCTCCCTTAACTTCAGGCATTCCACATTCTTCCTCAGGCTTTCTACCGCAGACGGTACACTCACCTATCTCACTTTTCAACATTGGATTATTAGTAGCACAAGTTCCTCTAAA
>CAZMYK010000697.1:0-2691 GCA_964570435.1 uncultured Saprospiraceae bacterium
TATCAGAGAATTCAATTGCATTTACCTATTGTCAGACACCAGTTATTTATTCAATTTCAGATCGCCCAAGTATTTCTTTGAGTCTTAAAGGCTCCACTGATGTGAGAAATATTGAAGGTCTCACTTTAGATCATACATTAAGCACCATGATCTTTAATAGATCCGGAGAGATCGCCACAATCCATGTGTGCATTCCTGAAAATATCCTAAAATAAGCCTAATTATGAATTTGAAACGACATTTTTCCAAGCTGATAGTAGTAATTGTAATTGTATTTACTTCATGTAGCTCTTCAACAGAACAGAATAATGTTGAACAATCAGACCAAAAAATGACAGCTAAAGAAATCCTCGGTAATCCAGAATACCTCGCTATATCATATGGTGGGTATAGAGACACGGCAAGAAGTATTCAGCCAACTGTACCTCAGTTAAAGGAGGATTTGAAAATCCTTCATGCAATGGGAATCCGTATTCTGAGAACCTATAATGTGCAGCTCGCTCATGCTCCTAATGTTCTGAAAGCGATAGCAGAACTGAAAAGTGAAGACGAAAACTTCGAGATGTATGTAATGCTTGGTGCATGGATTGATTGCAAAAATGCATGGACGGACTTAGCTCCTGACCACAATGTCGAAAGCGATCAGAATGAGGCTGAAATTGGTAGAGCCGTAGCTCTTTCAAATCAATATCCAGATATCGTGAAAGTGATCGCAGTAGGAAACGAGGCGATGGTTAAATGGGCAGAGTCTTACTATGTGCAACCAGACGTGATATTGAAATGGGTCAACCACCTTCAAAAATTAAAATCTGAAAGTCAACTTGCTTCAGATCTTTGGATCACTTCTTCTGATGATTTTTCATCTTGGGGAGGAGGTGATTCCTTGTACCATGTGGACGCATTGAGCGAGCTGATCAAAGCTGTAGACTATGTCTCAATGCACACATATCCCATGCATAATACTCATTACAACCCTTTCTTTTGGGGCAACACCGAAGATGAAGCCAGTTTAGATAAAGAAGCGAGAATAGACAAGGCCATGCAAAGAGCTTTGGAGTTCGCAACTAATCAACATGAACGCGTGAGTGCATATGTTGATAGCATATCACCAGGTAAACCTGTTCATATAGGTGAGACTGGATGGGCCACCGTCTCAGCTGGGTATTATGGAGCGAATGGTTCTAAAGCTTGTGACGAACTCAAAGAGCAAAAATACTATGATATGATACGCAAGTGGTCTAATGAGAATGGCGTGTCTTGCTTCTACTTTGAAGCGTTCGACGAACAGTGGAAAGATGCATACAATCCACGTGGTTCAGAGAATCATTTTGGATTGATCACAGTGGATGGAAAGGCTAAATACGCATTATGGGATTTGGTGGATCAGGGGGTATTCGAAGGCTTAACTAGAAATGGAAATCCAATAACTAAAACATATGCCGGAGATTCTTCTAAAGTTTTTGAAGCAGCATTTCTTCCGCCAGTTAATATGGAAATGGGGGTGACTCAATGATGGTACCTAAGCGTTTTTGTAATTCTTTTCTATGTATTGTAATATGCTCGGTTACGTTTATGTCTTGTTCATCTGAAGATCAATTGTATGTTGAGGCTTATGAGACGTCAGCTAGTGGTAATAAACTCACTGAAATAGAGTTAGATCCTTCTGCCAAATCAGAATCAGTGATTACATTGGATACGTCTAAGACTTTTCAATCGATTACTGGTTTTGGAGGATCATTTACTGAGTCTTCTGCTTATTTACTCAATCAGTTAAGTCCCGCCAAGCGAAATGAAGTGCTTGAGGCATATTTTGGTAAGAATGGGTCACGGTATTCTCTTACGCGGACACATATCAATTCGTGTGATTTCTCCTTAAGCCAATATTCATATGCTCCGTTGGTAGGAGACACAGCATTATCCAGTTTTTCTATAGAGGAAGACATGGAGGATATAGTTCCAATGATCAAAGATGCTATGGCCATTTCAGCTGATGGTTTCAAGATCATATCGTCACCCTGGACTGCACCACCATGGATGAAAGACAATAATGATTGGGTTGGTGGAAAACTCTTACCCGAATATTATCCAACATGGGCGAATTTTTTCGATAAATATATTGAAGCATACAAAGCCGAAGGAATAGATATATGGGGTTTAACAGTAGAGAATGAGCCTCATGGCAATGATAGTAACTGGGAGAGCATGCACTACTCACCAGAGGAAATGACAGTTTTTGTGCAGAATCATCTTGGGCCAACCCTTGAAGCGAATGGGAAGCTGGCCGTGAAAATCTTGGGATATGATCAGAATAGAGGAGAATTGGATAAGTGGGTAGACGTGATGTTTGAATCCGAAGAGTCTTCCAAATATTATGCAGGTACTGCCATTCATTGGTATGAGAGTACTTACGAAGTATTTCCTGACGCATTGCAATATGCCCACAACAAAGCTCCCAACAAACACCTCATCCAAACAGAAGCATGTGTAGATGCCGAAGTTCCAAAATGGCGAGATGATGCTTGGTATTGGAGTAAAGAGGGTACTGACTGGGGTTGGGACTGGGCTCCTGAAGATCAAAAGTATTTACATCCCAAATATGTTCCCACTTACAGATATGCTCGCGATATTATCGGATGTCTAAATAATTGGGTTGATGGTTGGGTAGATTGGAATATGGTACTTGATACAAAA
>CAZMYK010000698.1:0-2688 GCA_964570435.1 uncultured Saprospiraceae bacterium
CAAAGGATTATGTTCGGGAAGGTAGCCTATCTTTTTTCTTACTGCAGATGCTTCTTCTACCACGTCAAAGCCACAAACCTTTGCACTGCCGCTGCTAGCAGGGATGTAGGAGGTGAGGATCTTCATTGTTGTAGTCTTGCCAGCACCATTGGGTCCAAGGAAACCAACAATCTCACCCTTGCTCACTGAAAAACTAACGTCCTCCACCGCTTTTTGATCACCGTAGATCTTTGTAACCCCACTAATTTCGATGGACATCTTCTATCTCTTTAATTAATTCCATAAGATCCCAGGCATCTTTAACGTCGTAAGCTGATGTTTTAGTCCTTCTCAGAGCGGTAAGATACGCCCCATTATTAAGTTTTTTGCCGAAATCATCAGCCAAAGTTCGAATATATGTACCCTTAGTGCACGATACTTCGAAATCCACAAAGGGCAAGTCCACATCTAGTAAATTCATATGATGGATCGTCACAGTCCGTTCTCTGGTCTTAACATCCTCTCCCCTCCTCGCTCTCTTATAGCTTGCAACTCCATTTATCTTGACAGCAGAATAGGCAGGTGGGAATTGCGATAGCTCTCCCTCAAAGTAGGATGCGGCTTCTTTTATCTTTTGAATATCGATCTCAGATAAGTCAAAAACTTTGTCTTCTTCCATCTCTGCATCATACGAAAGCGTGGTAGCGCCTAACTTTAATGTTCCTAGGTAGGTCTTACTAAGGTCGGTCAGGTCATTTATTTTCTTGGTAAATCTCCCTGTACAGATCAGCAAAAGTCCGGTAGCAAGAGGATCTAGTGTTCCCGCATGACCCACCTTAATTTTCTTGATTCCCAGAGCATGCTTCAAGGTATAGCGAATCTTATTTACGACGTCGAAGGAAGTCCATTCCATCGGCTTGTCTACAAGCAATAAGCAGCCGTCTAAGAAGTCCGCGGTGGAAATGTCGCTGGTCGGTTCAATCATGAATAGTAAAAAATAAGACTTACAATGGCAATAGCAAAGCAATAGTACGAAAAGTACTTAAGTTGGCTATTTTTTACGATCTTAATCATCAAAGTACAGGCAAATAAGCCTGTCAAGAAGGCTGCAAAAAAACCTATTCCTAGTTCAGTCAGGTCCACCTTCGATGCTGCGAAACTTCCATCCAAAAGGTCCTTTGCTATCTTACCAAAGATCAGGGGTAAAACCATGAGGAAGGAAAATCTTGCGGCCTTTTCTCGATCTATCCCCAATAAGACCGAAGTAGATATGGTAGCCCCCGAACGAGATACACCAGGAAGGATCGCTATGGCCTGCGAAATACCAACAAGAAAGGCATTGAAGAAGGTTAATTTTTTATCAGTGTTCTTAGCTCGGTCAGCCACAAACAGGAGAAGGCCGGTTAGGACCAGCATAGCTGCAACAAGTGGGATATTTCCATTAAATAGGGCTTCCATCTGTTCTTCAAGCAAGAGGCCAACTAAGGCTGCTGGGACCATTGAAATTATGATAAAGGCAAGAAACTTCATCTCATCATTCCACTTAAACTTCAGTATTCCGATTAGCAAGTCCCAAATCGTCTTTCGAAAAACGATGATAGTCGAAAGCGCTGTTGCAAAGTGGAGCACTACCGTCATCATGAGGGACTCCTCTCCTACTGCGTCATCATTTAGAAAGTACTTGAATAGCTCTAGGTGACCACTGCTGCTGACAGGTAGGAATTCTGTTAAACCCTGAACAATACCAAGTATTGCAGACTTAATCATTTCCATGAAAGCTTATTTGAATATTGCGTAAATTTCTACGACTAGACCAGCTAGGATAAAGATGGGAGCTATCAACGTGCGTCGAGTGCTGTATATAAGACTTTCATCCCAAACATCGGGGCTTGGCATATGCCCGCCAGCCATTAACAACATACCCACAAATATTAGCCCAACCCCAATCAGCATAAGGATATAATTCTGCTTGTTAAAACTTAAAGCAGATACAGAAGCGGCAGTAGCTTTCTTTCCGAGGGTAGACTTAGTAGGCCTTAGACCCTTATCTGTCTTTTCCTTTTTACTAGTAGTAACTACCACTTTCTTCTTAGCCATTGATATTAAGTTTTTGCAAATGTATACTTTTTTTCGGTCAAGCGTATAAATCCTCTTCCTTCATCGCCAAAAATCGATTCAAGATAGTGTTTGTGCTAAGTAAATTGACTAAGAAACCTACCAACATTAGGATAAAAGCGACAAGAATGATATTCCAGGCACTTATTAACTTTCTGAAGCTGGCATTAGCCAGTAAAAAGTAGGAAATCGAAAGAACGAAAAGAAAAACAGCAATACCTCCGGAAAGTAGTCCAGAATAGAAGGCTCGCTGCAAGAAGGGCCTTTTGATAAAATTCCAGTCAGATCCCAGCAATTTAAGGGTATAAAAAGAAGTTTTGGATTCCGCCAAACTTAACTTTATGGCATTGAATATCATTGTAATTGCCAGCGCTGTAAAGAAAATGCCAATGATCAAGGCGAGCCTCGAAAACTTTCGGACATTGGCCTGGATCTGATCGATGTAAGAATTCTGCGCGTAGGCATGGATCACTTCGTCCATGTCCTTAATGACGGACAGGTCTAGTACTTCTTTCTTAACATTCATTTGATAAGTATCGTAGAACGGATTCTCACCTTCTAGCGCTAGGAAGGCTGTACCTAATTCTCGTTCCA
>CAZMYK010000699.1:0-2674 GCA_964570435.1 uncultured Saprospiraceae bacterium
GCAGTATAGTCATTCATAGCTTTAAGTCGCAGTTCCACTCCTGGGGCTATGTTTCCACCAATGTAGTCCTTTGACTTCAAAATAACATCGTAGGTTATACAAGTTCCAATATCAATGACACAACTATCTGATCCTGGATAAATTTTGTTTGCCCCTACTACTGCGGCTATTCTATCTCGACCTAACGTCTTAGGTGTTTTGTATTTTATAGTGATTGGCAGCTTAGAATCACTACCAATAACAAATAGATGGTAATTCTTTTCCAAATGGTGCAAAATGGACCTCGGTATTCTACCACTTGCACCCACTGCAACCTTTTCAAATTCGTATTCTGCTCGTATTCGCTTGATATCGCGAACGTATAATTTCTTGACCACATCTTTATGCAGTACTTCCGTTCCTTTAAGAACGGCGACCTTAATGAATGAATTTCCTATGTCAATGCAAAGGTTCACCCACCTTAGTGCTTAAAGTGACGAACTCCAGTAAACACCATCGCCATTCCTCTCTTATCGCACTCATCTATGCTAAGTTGATCCTTAATAGATCCACCCGGCTGCACAACTGATGTAATTCCAGCTTCACCTGCAATTTCCACACAATCCGGAAATGGAAAGAAGGCGTCTGAGGCCATTGCTGCTCCACTAAGATCAAAACCAAAATTCTGAGCCTTTGCAATGGCTTGCTTACAAGCATCAACTCTTGATGTCTGACCACAGCCCATTCCCAGCAGTTGTCCATTTCTTGCAAGAACAATCGTGTTCGACTTCAAGTGCTTCACACACTTATTTGCAAATTTCAAATCCTCCAATTGCTCCTTACTTGGACCTATTTTTGTCTGTGTTTCAAAAGTCAGTTCAGCGGCCCTTCTGAGATCAGTATCCTGTAATATAACCCCATTGAGTAGGGACTTGAATGATTTCTTATGTGTATGCCACTGATTAATTTGCAACAATATCCTCTTTTTCTTTCTTCCTAGGTGGGCTCTCGCACTTTCTGAAAAACTTGGTGCAATTACTACTTCATAAAAAATCTTATCAATCTCTTCCGCAGTAGCCAGATCCACTTCTGTATTACTAATCAAGATACCTCCAAAGGCTGAAACAGGATCACCAGCAAGAGCTGCCTTCCATGCTTCTAGTATTGTTTCTCTTGTAGCAATCCCACAAGGATTAGTGTGCTTCAAGACAGCAAATGTGGGTCCATCGTCTTTAAATTCCGACATCAGGTTAACAGCTGCATCTACATCAACAAGGTTATTAAAGGACAGCTCTTTTTGTCCACTTTTTTCAAACATGTTATTCAACTCACCAAAGTATATACCTTGCTGATGTGGATTCTCACCGTATCTAAGCACTTGCGACTTGTGTATAGAATGCTTGAAGTTTACTTCATCAGACTCTTCATCAAAGTAGTTGAAGATCGCCGTATCATAGTTAGAACTCACCTTGAAAGATCTTCTTGCCAATTCCTTTCGTTCAGATTTCGTAGTAGCGCAGTCATTTTTCAACAAACATTCTACGAAGAAATCGTAGTCCTCCATTGATGGAACCACAACCACATCATTGTAATTCTTTGCCGCAGCACGGATCAATGAAATCCCACCGATGTCAATTTTCTCAATGATCTTAGACTCGACATCTGTATTCTTAACCGTTTCCTCAAATGGATAAAGGTCAACTATAACGCAATCAATTTCAGGAATCTTGTATTCTACAAGTTGGGCAAGGTGGTCATCTTCTCTTCTAGCAAGAATCCCACCGAATACCTTCGGGTGTAAGGTCTTCACTCTACCATCTAGGATGGAAGGATAGGTCGTCAGGTCCTCGACTCTTTCTACTGTAGCACCTAGACCTTCGATGAATTCCTGTGTACCTCCAGTGGAATATATTGTAACGTTGTTTTTCTTAAATGCTTCAATGATAGGTTCTAATCCATCCTTGTGAAAGACAGAGATTAGTGCAGATTTAATCTTCTTCAAAGTCTCAGCTCAGTTTTGCAGTATTAAAAAGATGCGCAAATGTAAGTATTTTAAGCGGATGCGGGTTCCTTATAGCTTGACTATTTTTCTAGAACTCAAGATCTTGGTCCCTTTTCGAAAGTGAAGGACATATGTACCAGCCGGCCAAAGAGTAGCTTCGACTCTTAGCCCTCTATTTTCTTGCAAATCCAGGGCCGCCATCTTCTGCCCTTCTAAGTTGTAAATTTCTACTTCCAAGTTGAAGTTAATTTCCCTCTCAAGTGTTACCACGAAGTCATCTTCTACTGGATTAGGTGTAATTTTGACATCGATCACATGCCGACTTCCTTCTAGGTCAATAATCCCCGATGATGTAAGATTAACCTGCCATATAGCTAACTCGGAGTGAATGTTTGCATGCCCATCGATCCTTACGAAGGGGGACTGGTCCTCTATTGTTGCGACCAATTCGTTAAGTCCTGGTTCCAATAGATCTGGATTTAGTAGCAAGGAATCCACTTGTGCTGCAATCGTATCTTCATTGAGTACCCACTGAACATCAACAGTATTTGGCTCTGGTTTTTTCAGGTCTAAAGAAAACCTTAAGGGTTCACCTACAAACTCTAAGGTAGTCTCAAGAGGCTCCATTTCGTTTAAAAGTGGAACTAGAAAATGAATCTGTTCAATCGTTCCTTCCTTACACACCGGACAGAA
>CAZMYK010000700.1:0-2669 GCA_964570435.1 uncultured Saprospiraceae bacterium
GATTTCGGTAAAGTAGCAGGCTCGGTAAGCCCAGAATTTTCATCTAGCTCATATTCAATAGGATCTATTCCAGTTCTTTTCTCATGGAGGAGCTGTGATTCTAGACTGCGGTGATCGCTCACTATTCCTTTTTGTTCACCAGTTGAGATCTCCAAGTTCCCCTTTTCAAAGTTTGATAGATCTTTAGCTCTTGGGAGAATTCGAGCCTGCGAAAGCACTTCTTTCTGCTCGACCAATTCGCCTTGACTAGAAGCTTCTATCCCTAATTTTGCTGTTTGATTTCTGTTTGTTTGGTCTAATGACCTACTTTGATCCTCTCCACCTTGCGATTCTTCTACAAAACCGTTCTTGGACTTGACTATACCAAGCTCTGCTGCAATGATCTCATCATCAATTGACACATTGGTCTTGAGATTTTGATTTGCTTTTACCTCTTCAGTAGAAGCAGTTACGTTATATTCTTCTAAGTGCTCAGCGCTCAATTCTTGTTCCTCTGCAACTTTGAAATCTTGATCTTTGTCCTTCAATACGCCATAGTAAAGTCCTAGCGATAAAAGAAGGATACAAGAAGAGCTACCAAAGAACCATAAGAACGCTAGTCTTCGTCTTTTCGGCTTGCGCGAAATTTCGGAAGATCTTTGCAGTATGCCATCACCCATTTCATCCCAAGACAGAAAATCAGGTAATGCTTCTTCGTCTCGTGCTTTATTTTTCATATCATCAAAGTGCTTCATAGGAGAACGAATTTGGCTTGTTCATAATATTCTTTCTGATCCAACTTAGGGCTCGACTCAATTGTGATCGTGAGGTTTCGGGTGTAATCTCTAGTAGACTTGCGATGTCTTTATGGCTGTGATCATCGAAAACAAAAAGAAGAAATACAGTCTTATATCCGCTTGGCATCTTAGTTAACATATTTTCTATGTCTTCCTTAGTTAGCTCGTTTAATCTTTCGAATCCAAAGTCTACCAGATCCTTTACTATTTCTAGCCCGTCACTCAAATTTATCTTACCCGTTTTCTTCAAGATATTTACACATTGATTGGCTGCTATTCGAGCTATCCAGGTCTTGAACTCGCCCTTTTTTGGATCGTACTTACTTAAGGATGAAAAGATGTGGGCAAATGCTTCTTGCATGGCATCCTTTCTGAAACTGACATCTCGAATGTAATTTTTCACAACACCATATATATAAGGAGCGCAATCCTCATAGAGTGCCCTTTGGCTCAGTCGATCGCCTCTTATGCATCCCTTTAGTAAGTGTTGACTAATTTCCATTATCTCTTTACGAGTGTTTTCTTTATGGTCTAATTTGAAAAGCCTCGAAGACAAAGCTACTGGGCTTGCCTTCGAGGTTTACATTATCTATCTACTTATAAACATTTCTCCGCGAGGTTCTGAAGCAATTCCAATATATCGTTAATAGTGATCACTGTGCCATCTTCAATCAAGACTAAACTTATTGGATAGACAAGCGAAACAATTATGACGTCCCCTACATCTTGCGCCATATCCAAAGCGACCAATTCATCGACATCATTAATTACTCGGATCTCAGTACCCATTTCGTCATTTTCAATTTCCACAGAGATCGGAAAGTTGATGGTATAGCAAGGTTCAAAACCCATCGAATCCACAGCCATTACACCATTAAGCAAAATTTTCACTTCAACATTTAAATTATGCCCAGGACAATCTGCTATTGTAGCGTTTAATTCATCTAAGTTATTAACTACTATTTCCTCTCCTTCTGAGTCCACAAGCGTTAAAGGGTAACCAAAGTCCTGAATTCCGCCTGACAATAAGATGTGATTGAATTGCTGGACACTATCTATGACCACCGTTGCCCCATCGTGGTTTACAACACTCATGGGCAAAGCGGCGGTGTAACATCCTATATAAAGCTCGTCACTTTCCCAGTCAATCCCGGTACTATCCGTCGGATTGTCGTTGCCACCGCAGGAATACAAAATAGCGTACATGGCATCAATATCGCTGACCGTAACAGTCTCTCCATCCTCATTAAGGAGGTCCATTGGGAATGTGAAAAAGTAAAGCTCTTTAGTGATAGCTTCAACAAATTCATCCTCACTTCCGATGGTGACAGGAACGTCTTGATAGCTCAGCAAATTGATAGGGTAAATCAGATTGAAACATGAATTTTCGTCATCGATTAGATAAGCAGGAAATCCCGCACTTGTCCAGCCTTCATCCGGAATACACTCTGCAAATAGATCGCCTAGAATCTCACTGGTCTCAATACTTTGACTTTCTCCATCAATCGTAACTTCCAATGGGTAGACAAAGTCTACAAATTCAAAGTTTAGAGAGTCCGATAGCAATTGAAAGAATTGATCGTTGTCATAGACCGTTTCAGTGTTGCCATCTACCTCAACCAAATCGAATGGATAACTGATTGTAATGCATCCCATGACTAGCCCTTGGCCACCACCAGATTGACCAGCATTGGGTCTTTGAAGCAAGTTATTCTGTTCCAATCTTTCGAAGGGAACAAAGTCATCCTTCTTAGTGCTTGTGTCATCAAAATTCTCTTTGCTACAGCTTACAATTGCAAGCACCGCGAAAAGAATAAAAAATATATTTTTAAATTTCAACATTTGAATTTCTTTTTAGCTTGAATAATTGGGAGCTTAAGTTTTTCAGAACAA
>CAZMYK010000701.1:0-2667 GCA_964570435.1 uncultured Saprospiraceae bacterium
CTGGTCTTTTTCACATGATATCTCATTCAACAAGACTAGCATCAAAGACAGATTAAAGCGCCTTGCAAGACGTTACCTAGGCATGGAATTTTCCTACAAGAACTATAAGAAATTACCTTCGTAGTCAGAAGTGTTTATTAAGATGACTGGCGATCCATAGCGCTTGTTCGGGTAGATAAAAACCCTTGATAAGTCGCTCGTCAGGAGGGATTACGTTTTCTAGCATTAGGGAATATTTCTCTGTACCAAGTCTCCTCACCTTGTTGACATAGAGTTTCTCGATATTAGCTACTTGGTACTTCCTTTTTAAAGAACGGTATTTGAAAAAAGCGGGATGGAATATTGTCATGTGGTGCCTTGTGATCTGAATTTCTATCGCTGTTCGGATTTCCCAAATCGCAACAGCAGATAAGCCAGTTCCCATTATAAGCATCGAAAAGGATATTGCAAAGAAGCCCATTTTGACCAGAAAATGCTTAATGTATATGTTGACTAAGATAGGTATGACCACTGATAGGACGAGAAGTATTAGACCAAGAGCCAAGTACCTCCAAGACCTAGATATTAAAGTCTTAGGCACCTTGATCAAAGTTTCTCCATCTCCAGACTCAAATACCTTCAAGCCGCTGCTGTTCCCAACTCCAGATATCTTATAGATTTCATGCATTCTTCCACAAAACTACTACTAATCAAATTACTTTTCAAAAGCACTGTGCTTAGCGTAAATAAAAAAGAGGATGTCTCAACTGAAACATCCTCTTTGTTTTACTTGTACGATGACTTATGGCTTGATCGTCTTACTTACTTTTTCGAAGTCGCCTGCTCTGACGTAGACCATCTTATCAATGTCAATATGCTTGGCCATGGCCTTATTAACCTGCTCAGCAGTAAGGGACATTATTTTATCCTCTAGGTCTTGGTTCCACTGCATTTCCCGGTCAGTTCTCAAGTTGCTAGACAACTTTCCGACCAATTCTCGATCCTGAGACCTACTTACCGATTGACCTTGAATCCATCCACCACGGGCAGACTCAAGTTCTTCCGCAGTAAATCCTTCAGAAAGTGCTTTTTGTACCTCCTCTCTGAATGCTGCCATAACTTTTTCTGAATTCTCGGGCGCAGAAATAGCATAAGTACCGAACATACCAGATTCATCCAAGGAAGATGCTCGAAGGAAGGAACCTACACCGTAACTTAGGCCATCTTTCTGTCTGATCCTCGTCGCTAGACGCGAATTCAGAAATCCACCTCCAAGAATATAGTTGCCTATTAGTAGGGCAGCATAGTCATCGTGTGATTCTCCTACTGGCATGTTCATCCCTGCTAGGAATAGTGAATTAGCCTTATCTGGAGTATTGATTTCCTTGCTTTCTATTTTGTTCGCCTTATATGGATTTGAAATTCTGACATATTTTTCGCCATTCTCCCAAGTGCCAAAGTACTTTTCAACATCTGTCTTAACTGCGGCCTCATCAAAGTCTCCAACGATGGAAATAGTAGCCTCAGAAGCCCCGTAGAAGTCATTGTGAAAGGCCTTTACATCGGCAATCTTGGCCTCCTTAATACCAGCCATTTCTTCTTCCATGGTACGAACATACCTAATGTCCGAAGGAGGATAGTCGTTGAGGGCTCTTCCGAAAGCGTTACTTGCAATTGCCTGCGGATCAGACAATTGTTCTTCTAATCCAGCTAGTTGCTCCTCTTTTAATTTTGCAAATTCTTCCTCTGTGAAAGAAGGATTTTTGAACATGTCATTTACAAGTGCGATCACTTCAGACAAGTTTTCATTCGTTGTTTCGATTCTGGCTTGAACCTGACTCTTAGAACCAAACACATTAACTCTTGCCTTTAGAGCATCCAGCTTATCTTGAATTTCTTGTCTGCTCATCGTCTTCGTCCCTTTATCTATCATCGAGGCAGTCAAGTCACCAACAATGCCCCTTCCCTTCAATCCAGATGGTGATCCAAATCTAAGAGTGACAACGGCATTCACACCATCTCCTCTATTTTCCTTTGACAGGAAGGAGTACTCAGCTCCTGATGCAAGCTTTCCCTTGTTTGTTCTAGAGTCAATATTCTTTGGTGAAGGATCGAAAGCCTCGCCTTGTGAGATTTCTTCCTTCCCTTTATAGTTGGTCACAATGTCTACCACAGAAGGAGCATCAGGAATTTCAGCTCTTACTGGATCTGTTGTAGGTAGAAACCTTCCAACGGTTCTGTTCGAAGGAACGAAGTACTTTTTAGCAACCCTAACCACATCCTCAGTAGTGACTGCTTCTACTCTATCTCTGTATAAGAAAAGTAGCCTCCAGTCGCCTTGAGCAAGGTATTCACTTATTTGCAAGCCTATTCTGTCAGAACTATTGTAAGCAAGATTCCAGTTTTTAAGAATCTTTGACTTAGCTCTTTCTATCTCATCCGCAGTTGGGGGAGTAGTTGTTAATCCGTCTAAGGTTTCAAGCATAATTGCCTCTGCAGAATCTAGAGAGTTTTCTTTTCTAACGTCAGCATTGATGTAGATGAATCCTCCTTCCTTCAGCGCAGGAGCGAAACTCCAAACGTAGGGAGCCTTTTTACTTTCTACCATTGCCTTGTAAAGACGTCCAGAAGGCTCATCAGTAAGCATTTCATCTATTACACTAAGTGCAGCATAGTCTGAGTGAGGCC
>CAZMYK010000702.1:0-2664 GCA_964570435.1 uncultured Saprospiraceae bacterium
ATGAAGAACCGGCAGAATAACCTAAAAGAATACCTTCTTCTCGAGCTAATCTTCGAGCCATTACTGCACCATCTTTATCCGAAACCTTTTCGAAATGATCGATGATATCAAAGTTGACATTCTTTGGCAATATATCTTCACCAATCCCTTCAGTGATATAAGGATAGATTTCTTTTTCATCGAATTCTCCTGTCTCATGGTACTTCTTAAAAACGGAGCCATAGGTGTCGACACCCCAAATCTTGATATTTGGATTCTTTTCTTTTAGATATTTGCCAGTACCGCTGATTGTGCCGCCCGTACCTACACCTACCACGAGATGGGTTATCTTTCCTTCAGTCTGCCTCCAGATCTCAGGACCTGTAGATTCGTAATGAGCAACAGCGTTGGATCCATTGTCGTACTGGTTGCACCAAAATGAATTAGGAATTTCATTGCTGAGTTTTTCCGCTACAGAATAATAAGACCTGGGGTCATCTGGCGTCACATTGGTAGGACATACAATCACTTCGGCGCCCATCGCTCTAAGAATATCAAATTTTTCCTTGGATTGCTTATCACTTGAGGTAAATATACATTTGTAACCTTTAACGACGGCTGCGAGAGCTATTCCCATACCAGTATTACCAGATGTACATTCTATAATTGTTCCTCCAGGTTTAAGCTTACCTGATTTTTCAGCATCTTCAACCATCTTTAAGGCCATCCTGTCCTTAATTGAATTTCCAGGATTAAAGGATTCGACTTTAGCAAGAACTAAGGCTGGTACTTCAGAGGTTATCTTATTAAGTTTGACCAAGGGTGTATCACCGATGGTCTCTAGGATATTGTCGTATATGTCCAAAATTTCTAATTTGTTGCAAAAATAAGTAGAAATATTGGTCTTGGTGTTCTATTCTTCACGATATTTCACTCTCACAGCAAACCTCTTATCCACCACACCTAGCATTTTAGCAACCTTGGGTGACACAACAATCGAGACATCATCTGTGTAAGTCCTTGGAGGTATATTTCCAATCACCTTTGCATTAACGGTCTTGTTCATCATGGGATTGGTAATTTCTATGTAACTACCGACGACCGCAGTAGGGTGGAGGGCAAACATGCTTTTTGAGTTTGATGAGCTTTGATTCCAAATTGCAATGCCCTTATTTGATTTGTATAAGTAAGCAGGTTCTTCGATAACTTCTTCTTCAGTAACAAGGTTATCATCCGGGATCTCAACTTTTGCTTCAAAGCGGGCTCTTTCTACTTGAGGTGTTTCTTCGACCCTTACGGACTCCAGTTCTTTGATAGAGTTATTAATCGGCTGAGTATCTTCGATATCCGATTGCTTTCTCGCTTGCCCTGATTCATCTTCCAGTTGGTCAGATAGCGTAATGACTTGTTTGATTTCTTTTTTCTCTCTCCTCTTTTTCTTTTTCGAACCAAATATTCTAGAAAGGAAGCCCTTCTTAGCTTTCGCTTGCCTACTAACCCTCCTTTTTTGGGTCTTAATTGCTTTTCCGTCTTCTTGAGGAGTCGCTTTTTGTACTACTGCGGGTTTTGCGGCAGTAGTCACAATATCTGTATTACCTGCAATGCTTGTACTTTTTTTCTCATTGACAACCTTGGTGTAGTCGTAAGTAGGGGTCTGACTCGCTTTAGGCGTACTGCCTATCGGCATCCATCCCACTTTGATAATTTCGTCTGCTTGTAGGTCTATTGATTGTGTCCGATTAATTTCCATAAGGTTTTCTACCGTGCTACCGAAGTAAATCTTAGCTATCCTATACAGGTTGTCCTTTGGTCTTATTTTGTAGTAAACAATGGCATAATCATTACCTCGATTGACTTGAGATGTTTGCTTAATCATGGATGCGGCATGAAATGGTACTCTGATTTTCTGTCCAACCTTCATTGCGTCAAAATTCACGTTTGGGTTGACAGACTTGATATCTTGCATTTTCTGGTCGAAAGCCTTGGCAAGGGAATATACCGTTTGCTTTGCCTTCATTTCGTGAACGTAGACTTTTCCGAATTTCGGTGATATCTGGACAATGACTTTATCACCTGGATTAAATAACTTAGCTTGTGCATGCATCGAAAGACTGCATATAAGCATGAAGACTAATGAAATGGTAAACCTACTCATGGTTCAAAAATTTGCTGTAATAAACGGTTAACAAAAATATAACGAATTTGTATAATATTTAAACTATTGAAATTAATATTTATACAAATTACAATTACTTTTAATATATAAAATGAAGTGTGCAATAATCATACCATCTAGGTACGAAAGTAGTAGGTTGCCAGCCAAAGCACTTGCAAAAATAGATGAGAAGCCTCTTGTTCAGTGGGTTTTCGAGGCCTGCAATAAAATTTCTGGGGCTAGCACTGTAGTGATTGCAACTGACCATTTGCTCATAAGGGATGCAGCTTTAGCTTTTGGAGCAGAGGTTTATATGACTTCAAGTGAGCACAAAAGTGGTACTGATCGATGCGCAGAAGTAGCTGAAAAGTTGGATGCAGACTACATCATCAATGTGCAAGGAGATGAGCCATTCATCGATCCTTCAACTATTGAAGCAATGATAGTAAAACTAGAACGTGAACCAAAGATCAAGATATTGACCCTCTATCATGGAATCAATAGTGAGGAAGAAATTACTGACCCATCTA
>CAZMYK010000703.1:0-2658 GCA_964570435.1 uncultured Saprospiraceae bacterium
CAGGACTAGAACCCGTCAATTCGATCTTTGCGTGGGTCCATTGCCCTCCTGCAGATCGATACTTAACGAAGACCCATACAGCATCCCTGAATTTTCCAGTTGCATCACGCCAAGAATTGTCCCAAGTCACATCGAATGTTATGATACCAGATGAATAGTCCCACTGTGGTGAATTAATCTTGAGATTATTGGCATTAAGTTGAGAACTTAGTAAAAGAATAAGAACTACGCCGAACATTTTCATATTGAAATATTTTGCTCAAAGTTATCTCCTTGCAATGGCGAAAATCTAACACTTTTGGGTGATTTTGAGTGAATTGGAATTTATCCATTATTCACGTTGTCTAGCTATTTCATAGCAAATATGTTCCTCAAGCTCAGGATAGTTGACTAATTCTGGATGCTTGAATCTTCCCATCTTAGTCATCCCGATCTTCTTCATGACGCTTTCTGATTTGTCATTAGCGATAGTGCATACAGCAATAATCTTATCAATCTGTAGTTCTTTTAAGCCATATTCTAAGCACCTTTTCGCTCCCTCTGTTGCATAGCCTTGGCCCCATGCAGCTTTTTTTAATCTCCAACCTACATCTATAGCAGGGGTAAACTCACTCTGATATTCTTGAAATGCAAGCCCGATCATCCCTATAAAGTCTCCGCTTTCGAGAATTTCAATCGCAAAGTAGGTGAATCCATGTTTCGAATGATGAATTTTCAATCTCTTAAGCAAATCCTCTACCTCTGTTCGACTAAGGACTGATGGAAAATGCTCCATTACCTCTTTATCTGAATTAAGCTTTTCGAATTCATCGAGGTCTTCATTTGTCCAACCGCGAAAACCCAGTCTCTTTGATTTAAATATGTACTTCCCTTGCTTCAAATTTTTCTAGTTTTTCAAACCGGAACAGACTATTCTGTAGTGATTGCTAGTACAGGCATGTCATACATTTATCTAATTTGCTCCTACAAAACAAACTGTGCGTTTGATCCGAATCTGTAATTTCAGCAATTTAGTCCATTTGCACAAACTCGTGACCAATGATTAAACTTGGAAGGGAAATAAGAACCTTAAGTGAAAGCTAAGGATTGAATCCACTTTGCGGGAAGTGCAGATGTGAAAACACAAGTCCATCTGCGCGTGACTTAGTAAGATCGAAATCAAGAAAACAATCTTGTATCCTAGAGATTGACTTCTTCCAAAACTTGCTGTGATAACTCATTCCCAAGATCATTAATTGTGACAAACCAAACATTGGTAGTGCACTTTCTATTGAACACATCAGAATTAGAATTACATTTTTGAATCGTGCCTTTCAAAATGTACCCGGACTTTACAGCTTCCATGCTAAAGCCATACTCATTCCCAAATCCACCATAAGTCTTCTGCCAAAGCTTCTTGCCCTTTTTGTCTGTTTTGATCAGAAACATATCGTAGTTTCCCTTTCCGTAAGAACTAGTGGATCCCAGGATCAAGTATCCGTCCTCGATTTCAAGTATAGAACTCGCCCTATCGTAACTACTTCCTCCAAATTGCTGAGACCATATTTCATTGCCGTTGGGAAGATTTTTGGTTAACAAGATTTGCGAAGAATTTCCGTCCTGGGAATGAATTGTCGTCACCTGTATAGAACCATTTGTGGTTTCGATCTGGGGCTGAAATATAAGATTGGTTTTCTTGATAAATTTGTTATTTAAAATACGATTGGTAGTCAATAAGATCCCAATAACTCTATCAAATTGATCACGTTCGATCTTCATAATGTAATCATTGACCAATAGTTCATTTCTGTTAACGACCTCTACTTCCTTGGTATTCTTCCAACCTTCCAATGAAATAAGCAATTTTTCATCCTTCTGAATGATTGAGAATTCGACATCTAATTCCTGACTAAGGTAATGCCCTGTGTAACTTTCAAGATCAGAAATCCGCACTTTATCAAGTGCTATTTTAGTGTACACGCTTGTTTTGCCGCTTGGAAAGAATACGATCATCTGATCTTCGAAGAAACAGACCTTGCGCCTTTCATCGTAGGAATAAGAGTACTTATTTGGGCCTTCCGGCATCAGCTGAATGGGATTATTATTTGCATTGCGCCACATAATTTTACCATCTTCTTCACCTATCCTGATCACGTAGTTACTTTCCGAAATATACTGTCCAAGAAAGTTCTTCTTTGTAACGCTCTTATCTACTTTAGAAAGTCGAGCGTCATATTTTTCTACAGCTGTCTTCTTAGGCAGTAGGACCTTTGCGATTTCATCAGCTATATATCCACTCCACAACCTGCTATTGCTACTCATCACAAAGATAGAGAGCTGTTCTTCTGGAAAACGCAGTGTCTGAGCATGGTATGATCCAGTGGCACCGGAATGATGCACAGAACGATAATTCAATCTATCTTCTAATTCTAAGCCAAATCCATAGTTATCGACTTCGCTATTGGGAATGGGTTTTTGACTTTTAATAAGTAGGCTATCTTTCTTGAGCCTTGCATTTTGGATACTTGCTTCAAAGGCCAATTGATCCTCCAACGTTGTGTACAAAAATCCATCACCGTATAGGTTTGTAAGCATTGGGTATTGCTTCCATATGCCATTTCCCCAGTCAGAGTAGGGTAGTGTTAGATTTGGTATGACAAGCATGTAGTTTTTGAGAAA
>CAZMYK010000704.1:0-2658 GCA_964570435.1 uncultured Saprospiraceae bacterium
TTCTATGACCTTAACAGTGGAGAGCGAGTCCGAAACAACACGAGATCCAACGAGTTTTTTTATGATGAGACCGTCTATGCGGGGTACTTAAGTTTTCGAAAATCAATCAATGAAAAGCTGACTTATTCGGCTGGATTGAGAGTGGAATCTACCGACGTGCTTGGAGATTTAAGGACCTTCACGGCAGAATTGCAAACAGATCCAGTTGACCTAGCCTATACAGATTTCTTTCCTTCTGCCGGTGTGACCTACAACTTAGCGCCTAACAAGACTTTATCTGTGAATTATGGTAGGAGGATTAATAGACCAGACTATAATGTCCTGAATCCTTTCACGGTCCAATTGAGCGAGTTGTCCTTTCTAAAAGGGAATGAAAAGCTTAATCCCGAGATCGTGAATAATTTTGAAGTGGGATATACGCTCAATTATAGATACAATTTCAAATTGAGCTACTCCAGGACTACTGATCAAATTACCAGATTAGTAGCACCAGATGATTCAGATCCAAGGGCCGGATTTATTTCCTACGCCAACTTGGCAGAACAGACGGTATATGCACTAAATATTTCGGCACCCTTTGCTGTAAGTAAATGGTGGAATATGTACCTGAATCTTAGTGCAGGATATCTGGATAATCAGGCGGACTATGGTGATGGCGCGGTCGTGGATGTGCAGGCGTTTACTTATAACCTATTTCAACAAAATACATTTGTATTGCCAGGCGGATTCACTGGAGAACTAACAGCCTGGTTGGGTGGTCCTGGTATATGGGGTGGTGTATTTGAGTATGATACAAGGTATTCCATCGATCTTGGATTACAAAAGAAGTTTTTCAATGACTTGATGAATGTTAAGTTAAGTGCCACTGACATTACCTATCAAACAGGTTGGAGTGGGACTTCTAATTTTGATGGCCTGGTAGGGGCAAGACGTGGAAATTGGGACAGCAGGAAGGTGGCTCTTAGTGTGAGCTATAGTTTTGGAAATTCCAATGTTAAGTCCAGAAGTAGGTCTACAGGCCTCGAGAATGAATCCAAAAGAGTCACTAACTAATCAATAATACGTAATTGTCAATCGCTCATTGCAAAGGCATTTTCATAAGAAGCCACAGCAGGTGCTTGCGAAATGATGTCTAATCAGAATTAAAAACGCCATTCAATTATTTACAAATGAAAAGTACATTATACCATCCATTTAAGGGCTTTGAGCCCTTAAATGGAAAATTGTACTAGATCTGTTTCATAGAAAGTCGCCTTGCTGTAAATTTGGACTTTTCTCTTGCAATCGAATCTAGGAACTCATCTATGGTCTTAACCTCTTCAGATATCTCAATTTCTACTTTCATTTAGTGTTAGACAGATTCTATACCTCCTTAGATTTGACCTAAATAAGCAATTGGCCTGAAACGATTTTGTACGTCAATTAGGTCTTTGACTAAAGATAGGCAATCATCTAAGTCCCTATAGCAAAATGGAGCATCTGTTTTGATAGATTCGTTTTTGATTTCCTCTGGAATATAAATTTGCTTTCTTAGGATTTCATAATCGAAGTCTTTGGAGACGAGCTTTGCATCAGATCTAGACATCGTTCTGCCAGTACCATGACACATAGAATTGTGCACCTCTAAAACTTTCGAGGTACCCTTGACCAAGACCATGTCTCCAACCATGTTAGAAGGAATAACTGTCATTTCTCCTGCTAGTAGTTTACTTGCTCCCTTCCTAATAATGACGTGATCTTCTGAAAACTCAAAGTGATTATGGTTCTTGTCAATAATTACTTCTGTTTTGCCAAAATACTTTTCTACAATCTTAAGCACAGCGATTCTATTTTGTGCCGCCCATTCACATACTTCCTTAAACTTAGAGTCGAATTTTTTAGGCTGCTCAATTAAGTGATCCACTAACTTCGATTCATTCCTAGAACCGGTATGAATTAGAAAATATAGAGCGTCATCTTTATATGATTCGAATGCATCCAAAAAGTGATTTCCAGACCCAAGATCGCCTAATCTACCCTTGTTCTTTTTAAGATCTGAGTAGATTTCGTTCCACTTTTCTCTATCAAACTGCGATTTGCTTAAGCTGGATTTTGCCAATAACATCCCGCATCCACAATCGGAAACTGCAAATTTTCGCCAATCCTCCTGCTTGGTTTTAACTACCGTTCCTGTGGGTAGTGGAGATTTTCCAGGACAAGCATCAGGAAAGAAGATGATTTCTTCCGCCATTAATCCTCTTGGAATCCAATTGTAAAGTTGATGAATCGGCTCAGCCGAGTAGTTTTGAATGTTCATGTTTCTATGTTAAAATTAGTCAATACAATACCTATTGCCCTTCTTGGGCATTCAGGATTCAAATACTATTTTATTTCATAGATCACATGAGACATATATTGTCAGAAGGATGAAGTACGAAGATATACTTTTTTTAGATTCGCGAATCAAGATCTTTTATAATTCCTACTTTTTCTAATCTCCTCAGATTGCTCCCTCAAGGGGCTTTAAGCCCCTTGAGGGAAAATTGTTCTAGATCTGTTTCATGGAAGGTGGGTTTCCATCAGGAAATGCTTGACTCTTGTACTTACAAATCTTTCGTAATCGGCCTGCCATCGTTGATCTCATCATAGAAATTTCCGTAAAAAATCCTTCACCGATTT
>CAZMYK010000705.1:0-2657 GCA_964570435.1 uncultured Saprospiraceae bacterium
CTATGTCTTTCGTGACTTTGAGGCCATAAGGGCAAGTCTGAAAAAGAACCAAAACACCATATCTTTTCAAGAGCACGGAGCGGGCAGTCGTCTTCCCACGAATAAATCTAGAAGCATAGCAAGCATTGCCAAGTCTTCCCTGTCCTTTCCCTACCAATGCCGAGTCATGTACCGACTTATCGAACACATGGCCTACACCAATGTATTGGAACTAGGAACTTCTCTTGGCATTTGCAGTCTCTACCTGGCTTCTCCTAGTAAGAATATCAATCTACATACGATAGAAGGGGACCCGGGCTCGCACGATGTTGCAAGGCACATTTTCCAAGAAGTTCAAATGGAGAATATACACTCCTCGCTAGGACTGTTTCGGGACCTGCTCCCTGGTGTGTTAAGCGAGATGAAGCGGATTGACCTCGCCTTCATTGATGGCCACCACGATAAGGATGCCACCTTGGAATATTTTGAACAAATCCTGCCCTATTGCACAGAGAAATCTGCAGTGATCTTTGATGACATATACTGGTCGAAGGGCATGACTGAGGCCTGGGAAAGCATTAAGGCGATGCCCAAGGTCAAACTTAGCATTGACCTCTTCTTCTGTGGAATCGTATTCTTCAGAGAAGAAAATAGGGAAAAGGAAGCCTTCAAAATTAGGCCAGGGAAGATCTTATTTCACAGGTAGGTCCATTTCAGGGATATCGTCTTCCACAATCAATCTTCCCTCTGTCGCCGCCTGGATTTCTTTAACAGAAACACCTGGAGCTCGTTCTAAAAGATGAAAGGCTCCATCTTTCACATCCATGACTGCAAGATTTGTCACCACCTTTGAAACACATTTTACCCCTGTGATTGGCAATGTACATGCCTTCAGCAACTTGGAAGCACCTCTTTTGTTCGTGTGCATCATTGCGACTATAATATTCTCAGCTGAGGCAACGAGGTCCATCGCACCACCCATACCTTTCACCATCTTTCCAGGGATCTTCCAATTGGCAATATCGCCATCTTGCGAGACCTCCATAGCTCCCAGTACGGTAAGTTGAATATGCTGACCGCGGATCATTGCAAAACTGGTTGCCGAATCAAAGACAGAGGCTCCTGGATTAAGTGTTACAGTTTGCTTTCCAGCATTGATCATATCTGCATCCTCCTCTCCTTCAAAGGGAAATGCGCCCATGCCTAGGATTCCATTTTCGGATTGAAATTCAACGCTGACATGATCTGGTACATAGTTGGCAACCAAGGTGGGAATGCCGATTCCCAGATTGACATACCATCCATCTACTAACTCCTGGGCTATTCTCTGGGCAATTTGATTTTTACTTAGCATCTTATTTCGTTCTTACTGTTCTTTGCTCTATCCGTTTTTCGTACTTCGCTCCTTGGAAAATTCTCTGCACAAAAACCCCTGGTGTGTGTACAAAGTAGGGGTCCAATTCACCTGGTTCTACTAGTTCTTCTACTTCTGCCACTGTGATCTTTCCCGCCATGGCCATTACAGGATTAAAATTTCGAGCAGTCCCTTTGAATACTAGGTTGCCAAATTTATCACCCTTCCAGGCCTTCACAAAGGCAAAGTCTGCCGAGAAAGCATGCTCAAGTATATGTGGCTTGTCATTAAAGTACCTCACTTCCTTTCCCTCTGCAACCTCGGTTCCATAACCAGCAGGAGTAAAGAAGGCAGGAATTCCAGCTCCCGCAGCTCGGCATCTTTCAGCTAACGAACCTTGAGGTATTAGGTCCACTTCTAGTTCACCTGAAAGCATCTGTCTTTCGAATTCATCGTTTTCGCCAACGTAGGAAGAGATCATTTTCTTGATCTGTCGCTTTTGCAACAACAATCCTAGACCAAAATTATCCACCCCAGCATTATTAGAAATGCAGGTCAGGTCCGTGATGCCTCGTTCTACCAATTCTCCAATGGCATTTTCGGGAATCCCACATAATCCAAAACCTCCTAGCATGAAGGTCATCCCTGAAGTCACTCCTTCTAAGGCGTCATGAGCATTTTTGTAAACTTTATTCATCCTGTAAGTTGTGAAAGTAAAATTATAAAGTTTTGCTTAGAATTCTCTTTTTATCTTTGCTACATGAAAAAGAACCCGCTCCTACTACTTGCCCTAGTCATTCTCTCCGCTTGCTCTTCTCCAAAAGTTGTCGAAGACATGAAAATCACCCTAGATGAAGAGGTCACAATCGAAGAGATACATTCGGCTTACAAGGCCAAAACTTACACAGTTTCCCAAGTCGTCCAATTCTACCTTGACAGAATAGAAGAAGTCGATAAAAATGGGCCGGCACTTAACTCAGTTCTTAAGTTGAACCCAGGAGTGATGGAAGCTGCTCGCAAGATGGACGGAGAAGAGGTCAAAGGAGCCCTATTCGGGATTCCGGTCTTGCTCAAGGACAACGTCAACACCTTGGATGAAATGCCCACCACAGCTGGATCTAGAATAATGGCAGAATCATACACTAGCTCTGAGGCACCCTTGGTCGAGCAGCTAAAGGCAGCTGGAGCTATCATTCTTGGAAAGGCCAACCTAAGTGAATGGGCTAACTTTCATTCTAACCTCTCGTCAAGCGGGTGGAGTGGACTTGGTGGACAGACAAAGAATCCCTACCTATTGACCCACAATCCATGTGGATCTTCGGCT
>CAZMYK010000706.1:0-2646 GCA_964570435.1 uncultured Saprospiraceae bacterium
TAGAGATTGTCACCTGGTCTAACGAAATACCTGAACGGCTAAGTACCAATTCTACTTGCGTGCTTTCTCGTACATCTACAGCTTTGTAGTAGGGTTCGCAGTTTAGTGAATTAACGTAGACGATATATTTACGTGGAAGGACCTGATCTATGTTGAATTCTCCCTCTTCGATGAAGGAGAACTTATACACAGAAGAATCTTGCTCTAGCAAAAGTACTATGTCTGCGAAGTCAATTACTTCACCGGTATTATCAGTTGCATTTCCAGAAAAGCTTACGGTTGATTGTGCAGATAAAATGCTTGAATTTGCAATTACTAAACCAAGCAGCAAGTAGATAATTCGACTCTTGAAGACATACATTTTCACCTATATTCTGAATCCCTAATTCAGCAGCATTTGCTCAAGCATGTTCCAATCAGATCCTATAAGAAGTGTCCCTGAATGTCCCAGAATTCCTGGGTCTTGGCGTGATGCAACTCTCTTGTTTTATAAAGCTGCTATCTTACTTATAATTCGTCAAAAAAGGAAGATTTTTAGACGGAAGGCGAGTAAGATTGGATTGCTTAGATAAGCGAAGCCAAGGGTAAATGTTTCACTAAGAAAAAGTGTAAACGTCACGAGGGTTTCATTTTGCACCTTTGCGAGGTGGGTCTAAAGCCGAAGAGGTTGTGTTCACAAAAGTCATTCCTCTGGACATGGGATCTCCCTTGACTTCAGGGTCCCGTCATCTTGCACGGTTATTCTGAAGCACTTACCATTGTAGGTAGTTAATATAATCCCGCGTCTAAAATTTTTGATATACAGGTCTCCTTCGGCCACTTCTAACTTAGATTTGGGTTCTGTGGTTCCGATACCTACAAGTCCAGTATCATTTCCTGCTGCAAGCTCGCAAACGTTTCCAATTCCATCATTGTCGTCATCTTCTTGTCCAATATTTGATGTCAGTGGGCAGTTATCTATTGCATTTGCAATACCATCCCCATCCAGATCAGCTGGATCTCCGCAGGAGGGAAGGGCTACATAGACGGTATAGGCATCGCCCTCGTTACCATCTAGTCTTATGAGGTTAAAAGTCGATTGGTCTTCAACTGTACTGCCAATGTTAAGGCTTAATTCATACTTTGTTCCACCCAAAAAGGTATAGGGCACATCTTCGTATACCTGACCTGCAACCACTATGCCTATCTCTTGTCCATTAACAATGTTGGCATCTGAAAACACTACATATATTTCAGTCGTGTTTCCAGGTAGGCAGGTAACTTCCAAAAAGGTAATTATTGGAGCACCAATGTTCATTTGGTAGTACAAGACGCCATCGTTGAGATCACCAGGGGAATCAGGTGAGGGTCCCTCGAAATCAAGGCCATTGCTAAACTGCTCTTGTTGCTGCAGCGAATAGTTGGGATCTTCTAGACCTGTTTCAAAGACCCCTATGTATGTTGAAGTCAGTCCGATAGCTGGACCTACAGTTGCAGTGACGGTGTTTGGTGATAGACTAAGAAATTGTGCGACTGAACCGTTCTTCCGGACTAAGGCAATTTGCCCTGTAATATTAGGTGTAAGAAAGGACAGCGCCCCGGCTGTAAGATTTTCATTGTCAATGATCCCAGTAAGGTTCTGCACACTTTCTACCATTGCTCCACTGGAATAGAAGTAGAGTGACCAACCATCTAGGTTGGTGTTTTTAGGACCTGCGATTTCAATAAATGGATCGGCAAAGCCAGGAAGATTCAAGGCATGTATCTCATTAATGAAAACTGGCGGTACATTTTGAGAATTGACCGTCAATAGGTTGAAAACTAAGAAGGTGGTAAGAAGACACAGTTTGTACATAAATGTAATTTTGGCTAAAATTACTGGGATATCATGTACTACCAACCACCCAAAAGTGTGAGTTCAGCTTGCTTCCACCCATATTTTTTTAACTTTGTGAAGCTTTACAAGGTGATATTTACTAGTGATTTTTTGCTACAAACATTTTCTCTTTTTTTAACAGAAAGACTAAGGATTTCAAAGTATCTTCACAGAAACAGAGTAAATGTTTCCGTATGAATAGGAGAGAACTAGTTAAGGTCATTGCTTCTTCTACTGTCGTAATATCTGTCGGTGGGGTGAGCATCATTGCTTGCCAGGATGAATCATATAAGCCCTTGTTTTTTTCACTAGAATCATATGACTTACTGTCTGATCTCTCTGAATACATTTTACCAGATAGTGATGAATCTCCTGGAGCCAAAGAAGCCGGAGTTGCTTCCTTCCTTGACCAATACATCCCTAAATGCAAGTCTCCTAAATTCCAAAGTGAAATGCTTTCTACCATAGAAAATCTTGGCAAGATTGCACAAGACAAATTTACTAAGACCTTCCCGGGACTTTCCAGGGAGGAGGCAGGCGAGCAGATTAATGATTATGAGGTCTTGGAGGATAGTGGCTACCAAGAATTAAAATCCTTAATCCTATTTGCCTACTTTACTTCGATGGAAGGTATGACAAAGGCCTTGAGGTATGTTGCCATCCCTGGAAAATATGATGGCGACCTTGGCTATGACATCAATGATAAATCTTGGGCTATATGAGTGATAATAATCGGACAGCTGACAAGACTTATCAAGCCATCGTTATCGGGTCAGGAATCAGTGGGGGCT
>CAZMYK010000707.1:0-2645 GCA_964570435.1 uncultured Saprospiraceae bacterium
ACCTTGTCTTCAACACTTGTACTTTCATCGGCTTTAATATATACCCTGCACGGAATTGACTGAAGAGTCGTCCTTTCTTTAAAGTTGTCTTGATGAATTGATAAAACATCGCTGGGTTCAGAGATGAACGCCATCTTATGGTCGAAGTAGCTGTCGTCGGATTCAAAAAGACTGCGGTCATGCCTGATGATCTCTTCTTCCTTATGATTAATGGCTATGTAGTGGTCGCCACTGTAAGACTCTTTGTACGTGCTTTTGCTAGCGAAAAATAAGAAGCCATGGATGTTATCACTTACTTTTTGTTTTTCGATGTAATTAGTGTCTACGAAGAATGAACTGTTCACCCTAGTATCGTAGGTCGTAACCATCGTGTACCTTACCGTCTTGGCGTTTTCTATCAATGATTGTGCCTTTGTGAGCAGGTCTTCTTGGCCACCGGCCAATAAGGGAAGGAAAATCAAGAGGATGATAAATCTTGGCATATCTTTTAGTTGTTAAGTTGATCAATGTGGTCGTGAAGAATACAAGCTAAACGATTTATTGTTTTCGTTCGGTTCCAAGAGGTCCCACAAGTTTCCATAAAGATCCTTGAAGACTGCAACAATCCCATAAGCTTCTACTGCTGGCGGACGCACAAATTCAATGTTTTCCGACTTCATATCCTCATAGTCCCTCCAGAAGTCATCTGTGAAGAGAAAGAAGCCAACTCTACCCCCAGTTTGTTGACCTACCGCGCTTGCTTGTTCCTTATTGGCAGCCTTGGCTAAGAGGATCGAGCACTCTTTGGCACCCGGAGGAGCAACGAGGACCCATCTTTTTTCCTTCGATAAGTGAGTATCTTCCACTAGCTTGAATTTCAATTTCTGTGTGTAGAATTTTATCGCATCGTCATAGTCTTCAACAACTATGGCGAAATGGGCTATCCACTGTTTCATTAGCTTAATCTATTTAAGTCCCAAAAGGGCTATCTTATTCTGAACCGACTTGTTTTGCATCTCGTCTTCAAGAATTCCAAACTCTTCAGGCCTTGCGGAAAGTACGATTTTGCCAGCTCTTAGCAGGTGAATCTCATCGCAAGTTTCCCTCAATGTCGAAAAAATGTGTGAGGAAATAAGTACAATTTTTCCGAGAGATTTCAATTCGTGTATGATTGAGTTGATGATCATATTGCTCTGAATATCTACTCCGTTAAATGGTTCATCAAAAATAAAGACGTCGTTATGCTGCAAGAGGATGGCCATCAGTGCAAGTTTCTTCTTCATGCCCGTTGAATAGTTCTCCGCAAACTCACCTAATGGCAAGTCGAATATGTTCTTTTTTTCGAATTCTTCTTCCACTAGTCCCCTTGCGAGACTCAGCAATTTCAAATATTCCCAACCTGTTATCCTAGTCATGAATATCGGATTAGTTGGGAGTAGACCAAGGTGGTTCTTTAAAATTTCGAAGTCTGAGGAGACACTTCCTTCGCATACTTCTAAGCCGGAAATGCATCTGAATAGGGTCGTCTTGCCCGCACCATTTTCACCAGCGATCCCATAAGCCTTCCCCTTATCGAAGGTCAATGAAATACCCTTCAATACCTGATTCTTCCCGTAAGACTTTCTGATATTTTCGATCTCTAGCATAGCAGCAAGGGTCTTAGTTGTTCTTTAGCTTTTTTGTAGAAGGCCGGAAGGGTATAGATAAGTAGGGGTGGAAAGAAGATAGAAGTTGCCAAAATGATAATTTGTGGGAGACTAAGTTCCTTGGGATAGGCAGCATACTTTGCAAGCACAAAGACCAAGAGCAAGGTCAAACCATACCCTATAATAGCGAGGCCCACGTACCATAATTCTGGAAAGAAGGCCACCATAATTAGCGCTCCTGGTAGGGCAAGTATTAAACTATTCTTATAAGCTGCAGTGATTTTAAGTTTTAGAAAGCGGCTTGGTGGATTTTTGTAAATCCAGACAAAATAAGTGTCCTCAATCCTCATTTGAAAGCTTATCGACAGAAGAAATAGCAGCCCTACTGCAGCGAATCCCAAGTTGGGATTTCCAACTTGGATACCCTTAGCCATAAGAAAATAGGCTAGTGCAATCACCAGAATTGTACTTCTGAAACCAACAATGAATTCAAAGGGTCTCTTTTTGAATGGCGTAGGTATTCTAAGATTACTAGACTTCCTGTGTGGAGTGAATGCAAGAATGCATTGACCTATGAGTAGAATAGGGTTGGCCATCCACTCAGCCTTGTAGGCTAGGAAGATCAAGAAGGGAAGAGCAGCCAATAAATTTTCAAGAAGCCTTATCACCATGGAAGTCTTACTTGAGAATATGACCTTCATCTTGTCCACATGGCCCCCACCTAGCAAGGATTGTGTGCCGAAGAAGGCTAGGGTGACATATGCTATGCTAGCATATTTGCTTCTAAAGTATAGGTAGAGTGAGGCTAGTATGAAAATTATGACCGCAAGACCGATGAATACCATGGGTGCGATTCCTATATCTTGGCACTTTCTAACGAACCGCCTTGACTGGAGGGTAAGATAATATTTCGTTAGCGCTCTCAATTTATTTTCCAGGGTGGATTTAGTCGATTATCACCTCCATAGTAAAGGATGATCTGATTGTTGTCTGGATCTTTCAGTCGCGCCTCCCTCCACA
>CAZMYK010000708.1:0-2645 GCA_964570435.1 uncultured Saprospiraceae bacterium
TTGGTCACGTCAAACCTGTAAAAATCAACTTCTATTCCCTCTGCAGCAAGCTCCTTGACACGGCGCTCTCCTTTTTCTTGATCTATACCATTCATGGCGACAGTATAACCATCATTTCCCAGTCTTTTTGCTACTTCGAAGCCTATGCCACTTGTGGCTCCTGTGACGATCGCTACCCTATTTTCATTCATCTTACTCATTTTTTTTATTATGTATTTTTTGTGTCAGACTATTCTTAATTGTTTGTCTCTTCGACAAGTTTTACTTTCTTAATAAAATACAGCACAGAAAGTACTGCAAGCACTACTGAAACTGTAATTGCTATAAATGCTGGCGTATACGAACCACCTTCTGTTATTCTACCAATAAACCAGTTCATGATGATAGGAGAAATCGCGGCTATAGTTCCTGCAAGTCCTGCCAAAGTCCCCACAGATGGACCTCTAAATAGGTCGCTTGATAGGGTTTGGATGTTTCCTATTGCAAATTGGAATCCGAACAAAGCCAATCCTGCCAAATATATGAAGGTCATGTAATTAGAATCATTGACAAAAAGCACAATCGATACAAAGCCAATGATGATTAAAAGACTGCCTAATATGATGCTCGCCTTCCTCCCAAAATCGACAGAACTTCTTTTGATTATAGCTTCTGTAAAAAGACCACCAAGTATCCCTCCAGCTGCTGCCATCAGGTAGGAAATCCACATGGTTTTTCCTATTTCTTCTATACTGAGCCCGAACTTGGAATTTAGATAAATCGGCATCCATCCTGCAAAAAACCACCAGATCGGTTCTATAAAAAATCGACAAAGGAGGATTCCCCAAGGTTGCTTATAGGACAATATTTTCCCTACACTTAATCCGACGGCACCATCTGAAGCGAGATCATTATTCTCAATCCGGTCATTGAGTATCATGCTTTTTTCACCCTCAGTAATCCACGGATGAGATTCTGGCTTTGATTTGTTTAAGATTAGCCAAGGAAGCACCCAGATCAAGCCTAGTAGGCCTAATATGATGTAGGTCGATTTCCAGCCAAACTGCGCATATAGAAAAACGATTACTATTGGTGCAACGACATTTCCTATGGATGCTCCGGAGTTAAAAATACCTTGTGCTAGGGCTCTTTGCTTCACTGGGAACCATTCTCCATTGCTCTTTACTGCTCCCGGCCAAAGCCCTGCCTCACCTAATCCAAGCAAGCCTCGCGCAGCCGACAGCGATACCACACCCTTAACCAAGGCGTGAAAAACAGCGGCTAGAGACCACACTACAATCGATAATACAAAGCCTATTCTTGTTCCGATCTTGTCATATAATCTACCGGACAAGAACTTACTTGCAGCGTAGGTTACTAAGAATATATTGAGCATGAGGGCATAGTCAGAGTTGTCCATTCCCAAGTCCTTACCCATTTCCGGCCATAGTAAGGCAAAGGCCGTCCTATCGATATAGTTGATCACTGTAGCAAGAAAAATAAGCCCAATAATCCACCACCTTAGTCCTCTCATTTTCATACTACTCGCTTTCTTTCATCGGGTAACCCAGAAAATCTTCACGTGCAGGGCTGAAAACATCGATAAGAACACCAGGTTTCTTACAAACACAGCCATGCATCACATGTGGAGGAATATAGTAAGAATCTCCACCCTTGATGATCCGAATATCTTCACCAATGGTCATTTCGAACTCACCGCTTTCGACATAGGTCACTTGCGAATGGTAGTGCTTATGTAGTTGACCTACTGCGCCCACTTCAAAGTCTACCTTGACAAGCATAATCTTTCCGTCATAGCCCATCATCTGCCTTTTCAAACCAGGCCCTACCTCTTCCCATTCTGTTTCACTTCCGAAGAAGAATTCTTTCGTTGGTTTTATTTCCATCTTTATTTTTTTTTGTCAATGCTCACTGGTCCGGTCCATGAAAGGACCTCGCCACCTTCTATCTTTATTTTGTGTTTGGCTTCCTGCCTTCCATCATAGTGCGCAAGGCAAAGCACATATTTCTGATTAAGCGTTTCAAGCTCGAAGACTGAATAGTCCTCTTCCTCATGAACACTTGTAATGCTCTTAAAGGAGCTGAAGGGCCTTTCTGGCACTTCAGTCACTGGGCTATAAGATCCATGACTTTCTATCAGGTTAACGAAGCTCACATTCTTTCCATCCGACTTTCGATGCATGATGAAGGCATCTCTCCTTAAATTGAAGTTAGGATCATTAGCACCAATTCTCAAAAAGTCAATTTCATCATCTTCTTCCTTGGTTGAGATCATGGTGTAAAAGTTTCGATCCTTCATCCAATTAAAGGTGTAGGAGGTCTTATCAGAGGCCGCTCTTCCTTCCCTAAAAACATGCTGATATCCATGTCCCTCGCCCAAGATTTCTGGCCTTTGCGCTGCAATTTCGAGGTCGCTCTTCATAAATTGCCCTGCATGGTGGAAGGGCAATTCATAGGTATGAGGAGTCGGAGAGAAGGCTCTAAGAACATCCAACAAGATCGGCTTTTCAGAATGCTCTGACTTCCATAAGACCAAGGTTCTTTCCATCCTAACATCAGCATAGGAAAGTGTATCGAAGGCACTTACCACCTGCAGGTCTCTATCCGTAGTTGCGAAAAATCGCGGTGATGCATGGCCCTCCCTT
>CAZMYK010000709.1:0-2637 GCA_964570435.1 uncultured Saprospiraceae bacterium
GTTCCCGTTTGCCCTACAAATAAGATATTACTTTTCTCCACTTCCACGTCATCGATCACTGTTTGGTTAAGTCTCTTGTAGTGGTTGTATACGGCCACCGATAGGTACCTCTTCGCCTCAGTCTGTCCGATGATGTAATTGTCTAGGTAGGTTTTGATTTGTAGGGGTGTAATGTTGTCAGGAAGATTAAAGCCCTTCGTAGATTTTTTCTTTCCTCCGCCTCCAAGCTCATCCTTGATCATATCATGAGCTTGCTCTACACAGATCTCGCATATGTGACCTTCTAGCCCTGCTATTAGGATTAGTGCATCACTCTTATCTCTTCCACAAAATGAGCATTTATAGTTTTCTCCCTGACTTTTCATTACATTCTATTTTAAGCTTCTTTTGAGTCCTTTGATCTGTCTAAAACCTCATCAACAAGCCCGTATTCCTTTGCCTCTTTTGCTGTCATCCAGTTATCTCGATCACTGTCTTTTTCAATCTCTTCGAATGTCCTTCCTGAGTGGTCAGCAAGAATATTGTACAATTCATATCTAAGATCCTTAATCAAGTTGTAAGAGATCTCCATGTCAGAGAATTGACCTTGCATTCCGCCAGAAGGTTGGTGAATCATTACCCTTGCATGAGGAAGACAACTTCTCTTTCCTGTCGTTCCAGCAGTAAGCAGAACGGCACCCATAGAAGCCGCAAGACCTGTACATATGGTACCTACATCTGGCGAAACATATTGCATTGTATCATAAATTCCCATTCCAGCTATCACAGATCCTCCAGGACTATTGATAAACATCTGGATGTCCCTTTTTGGATCGGTAGATTCTAGAAATAACAATTGCGCCTGAATCACATTCGCAACGTAGTCATTTACAGGAACACCCATGAAAATAATTCTATCCATCATCAGTCGAGAAAAAACGTCCATTCCCACAATGTTCATCTGTCTTTCCTCGATGACCTGGGGTGTAAAACCCTGAATGTTAGGAACTGTCGTATTCATATATTTCTCCACATGCATGCTCCCTAGACCTAGGTGCTTCGTTGCATACTTTAAAAATTCATTCTTGTCGTACATAATTTACTTTTTTGTTTACCCCAATCTAACAGCTTAAAGCTAAGATTGATTAAAAATACTCCTTTTTATGCAGCTTGCTCGTTAATTTTTTTGACGAGCTCTTTGAATTCATCGAGAGAAATGCTGTTTTCTACTATATTCATATCTTCTGAGATGGCTTGAAAAAGCTTTTCAGCCTTTTCCTCCTCGAAAACCTGTCTGAATTGCTCTTGGTTCTTCATCATTGACTCAGCCATCTGGTCTAAGTCTATTCCTTGTGGGTTTCCGCCGAAGTAACCAGCAATCCTCTTCTTGAATCCCTCCTTGATATCTTCAGGAAGCACTTCCACTTCAAACTTCTTTTCTAATTTGGACTTGATTAGGTTCCACCTAAGGTTCTGTGAAAAGGCATCAAATTCTGCATCAATCACCTCATCAGTTGCTTCTTCATTACTGAGCTTTAACCATCTTTTCAAAAATTCTTCTGGTAGGTCCACTGAATTCGATTCCATCAAATGGTCCATGATGTCCTTGAAGAGCATATTCTTCGTCTGAGTCTGGTAATGCTGCTCAAGGTTCTCTCTAATTTGTGTCCTGATTTCTTCTTCAGAAGTTTCTGCATTCTCCTTTCCTGTATACTTGTCAAAAAAGTCTTGATTCATTTCAGCAGGAGCAATACGAGACACTTTCTCGATACTTGCTTCGAACATATCACCTATTTCCTTCTCCTCATCTTCGTCCAGGTTAAGAAGGTACTTATTCACATGCTTTTCATCCTTGTCCTTTTCAAAGGCTCGTATATTGAAGCGAAATTTATCTCCCTTCTTTAGCTTGAGTACTTCTTCTTTTTTCTCATCAACTATATCTCTCACTAGCACTTGAAAACCCGTTTCCCATCCCTTTTTCATAATCGAATCACCATCTAGCTCGCTGGCATTGAGCGTAATTAAGTCATTATCTTCGATCGAATCCTCTGGAAAAATCTCTTCTCCGAATTTCTTTCTTGCAAGTTCTAACTCTTCGGTAACCACTTCCTCTGGCACTTCTACGACCTTCCTTTCTACCCCATCTTCCATACCAGCTACTTCGAACTGCGGCGCTAGACCTAGGTCGAAGTCGAATTTATATACTCCCAAATCTTTAACATTGAAATCCATGATCTCAGAACCTTCAGAAGGAATAGGTTGGCCAAGGGTCTCAAGCTTCTCATTGGTCAAAAAGTCATTGAGTGTCTCCCCGAGGATATTATTGATCGTTTCCGCAAGGATTGACTTCCCGTACATTTTCTTGATCGTAGAAAGTGGCGTCTTACCTTTTCTGAAGCCCTTGAGTTGGGCCTTTCCCCTATACTTATTTAATTCTTGCTTGAACTTTTCCTCGTAATCAGCTGGGTCAATAGTAATGTGAAGTGATGCGTTGAGTGCATCAATTTCATTTTTAGTTACGTTCATAATTTTGTAAAAATTAAGTGCGGCAAGAAAGTTGCCTAGAAAGTGTCTTAAAAGAAGTGCGGGTGGAGGGAGTCGAACCCCCACGCCTCGCGGCACTAGATCCTAAGTCTAGCATGTCTACCAATTCCATCA
>CAZMYK010000710.1:0-2633 GCA_964570435.1 uncultured Saprospiraceae bacterium
AGCTACCTTGAATGATATCGAAGCGAAGGCTGTCCTCGACCATGTCATTCGCGTTAATCGAAAACGCCTTCCTCTTGTTGCGGGGAATTTCGCCAGTAACAATACCTTGGACCTATGTGAGCGTGTCGCAGCCTACGATTTCACCGGCATAGATGCCTTGCTTGTGAGTAGTCCAGCCTATGTGAAACCTTCTCAGGAAGGAATATACCACCACTTTATGGCCCTCCAAGAAGCGTCACCCCTGCCGATCATACTTTACAATGTACCTGGAAGAACGCAGTCAAATATGCACTGGACCACTACGGTTAGACTAGCAAGAGATAGCAAGAAGTTTATCGGAATTAAGGAGGCTTCAGCTGACCTGATCCAAGCCACAAGAATAATAAAGAATAGACCTGATAACTTCTTCGTGACCTCAGGAGACGATGAAGTTGCAATGGCCATGGTAGCTTGTGGTGGTGAGGGTGTGATTTCTGTTATGGCCAATGCCTACCCTAGGGAGTTTTCACAGATGATTGGTGCAGCCTTGGCCTATGATTTTACGAATGCCCAAAACATTAACTTAGACCTCTACGACTTGCATAAGTGGCTCTACATCGAAGGAAACCCCGTGGGAATAAAGTCTGCCATGAAGGTTCTGGGGATCTGTGAGAATGAGGTCCGTCTTCCCCTGCACCCACTTTCTACAGAAAACTATAAGCATCTTAAGCAGGAAATGGAGAGAATCGAACGACTCATAGCTTAGAAGGGCAAAGAATTAGCAACTAATTCAAATTGAAAGTAAGCAGGTCCTCTGAGGATCCTGATTCGCTACTGATATCATAAACAACACTTTGCAAGGAGTAGTGAATAAACTTTTCGAACAAGGGCCAATCCATATCATTTGGCCATAATTCCTCATCTTCCACCCAGCCGAAAAGCATCTCCTCTAAAAACATAAAGTAGTTCTCTTTTAACCACTCAATGGCATCCTCTACCGTTTCAAATTCATCGATAAGAAAGACGTCAGAAGAGTCATGGCCTTGGATAGATGAATAGTCAATTATACTCTCCTCTTCTGGAAAGAGTGAGTTGGCCCATTCTATGAGTTCCTTCGTAGGTGTTAAGATTAATGCATATCTATTCATGGGTGACAAAGTAAGCATTCTTTTTCTACCTTTGCATTGATTTTGGTAACCGGCGGATGCATTCTGTCGTGTTTTAAAAGGGAATCCGGTGGAAGTCCGGAACTGTCCCCGCAGCTGTAAGTTTCGAACAGCTATTCCTCTACAATACCACTGAGTTTCTCGGGAAGGTTGGGAATAGTGAAATGAGTCAGAAGACCTGCCAGCTTCATTTTGGATGAATCTATTCTCGGAGGAAGAATAATAAATCACGGACAATGATCAAGTGGATAACTGCTTACATGCTGGTATTTTCTGCGATTTTCTGGGCTGGGGCTCAAAAGGAAATCATAGATACTATTGTAGTTTCTGCACCCTCAATTCGGTCTAACAACTTAGGAGGAGGCAACGAGGCCCTCGAAGTTGGAGCTTCACTTTCAAAGGCAATTCAGAATTCTTCTTCGGTATTTATTAAGAACTATGGTCCTGGCTCCCTAGCTACCTCATCTATTAGAGGTGGCAGTGCAGGGCATACCTTAGTGCTTTGGAATGGCCTTCCTATTCAGAATCCATTCTTGGGCTTACTTGATCTTTCCCTTATCGACACGTGGTCGATGGACAATGTGGACCTTCAGAAGGGGGGCAATTCAGCAATGTGGGGCTCAGGAGCAGTAGGAGGTGTGATCAATTTGCAGCAGAAGAATAAAAGTGAAGGTCAGTTTGTCCTAAAAAATAAGCTGACACTTGCATCCTTTGGCAGACTAGAAGAGAGAATCAAGGTGTCGATCAGACTAGGGAAAATTCGATCAGTTAGCAGTTTTTCCTATGTCCAAGCCCAGAACGATTTCCCCCATATCGTCGGTAAAGATCAGCTTCGAATACAAACAAATGCGCAGCAAGAGCAAAGGAATATTAATCAAGACATTTATTGGACTATCAATCCCCGTAACGAGCTTGTATTTCACTATTGGCAATCTCGAGCTGACCGACAGAATCCTCCAACCACTGTTCAAAATCAAAGTGAGGCCTTCCAAAAAGATGCAGCAGATAGACTTTCCTTGCAATGGAAGCATTTTTCAGAGCGTAGTTTATTAAAGATTAGAACGGCCTACTACATAGAAGACCTAGACTACCTTGATCCGATCCAGAAAATAGAGTCATTGACACACTTTGAGACCCTTCTTTCAGACCTGGAACATGAACTACAATTGAGAGATGGACACATACTGAACTACGGATTAAGCCATTTCAGGACGGTGGTCTCCTCTCCTGCCAACTATGAAAATGATGCACAAGAATTGAAAACCGCTGCCTTTTTACGGTATAAGTATCGATGGATTCAGATCAGCGGACGTCAGGAGTGGGTCGATGGCGTAGCCATCCCGTTTATGCCCGCAGCAGCATTCGAAAGTAAATTGTGGGGGAATTTTCTTTTGCGAGGAAAGGTAGGTCGGAATTATAGACTGCCCACCTTGAATGATAGGTTTTGGGTTCCGGGTGGGAATCCTGGCCTCCTTCCTGAATCTGGGT
>CAZMYK010000711.1:0-2633 GCA_964570435.1 uncultured Saprospiraceae bacterium
GTTTCACTTTTGTAGTCAGGTACATACTTAACTATAGGGGTATTCAAGTCTAGCCTACCCTCTTCCATCAATTGGAGTACGAGCATGGCCGTAAATTGCTTTGTGATGGAACCAAGACGGTGCTTCGTATCAGATTCATTCTTGATATCCCACTCCATGTTTGCGAGGCCGTGTCCACCTTTGTATATGACACTTCCCTCGTGGGCAACTAAGGCAGAACCATTGAATCTATCAGTCTTGTGATATTGTGAAATAAGGTCTTCGATCTTATCTGCCTTTGATTGACTTTGCGCTAATGATGGAAGGAACAAAAATGTCAACAAGCAAAGGATAAGTAAGGACTGGTATTTTTTCATTTTATATTTTTTGTGACTTAGATGATATAAAAAGTAGACTTGGTGGGTGGCTCATCACTTTTCAAAAGAAATTCAATAAACCTAGCTTAAGAACTTCACTAGACTAAAGCTAGTGAATTTTCGACAGTCCTTGCTATTCTTAAGCGAAATCAAAAATAAGCTTCATAGAGGCAGGGACGAAGGTTCCAATACCTCCTTCCAAATTAGAAATCAATCCGAGAATAAAAAGTGTAAAGAATTTCCTCATAAAAGCTAAAACTATTTTATTGAATAACACTAGGTTTCAAGAAAATAGCTACTAGACCACAGATTGTCGGCTTTCTACCAGCCTAAAGTGACCCTTATCCGTTAGTCGTTTTGCAACTTCATTTCTAGCTTCAGCTCCGCCCTTCATAATATAATCTAGTTCATCTTTCATCAACATTGTTACGCTTACCAGAAGAATCTTTTCAATGCTTAATTGCAAGTGCTTTCCTACGATGTTGTTTTCCAAACCTAAAATTATACCTGATTCTCCATTTTCACTAAGGTAAATTTCTGGCAAACCGCTTCCATTTATTGTCGATGAAATATAATTGTATTGCTGCAGGGCATTCGATATATTGGGATTGGCTGCAAGCGTATTGCTTACTTGTCTTAGAACCTTAAACTCCCAGGAGTCAATCACCTCTTGTATATTATCAAAGCTCTTTTCGCAAATTGCATATGCTTCTACACCAATTCCATTGTAAGATTGAAGATCAGGATTGCTATCAAAGTTACTATATGGATCGCTAAGGCCATCTGTAGCTATAATGCTCCCCTTATCGATCGCAATTCCAATATGGGCCTGTCTTAGAGAAGGCCATCGCGGGCCTCCCATAAAGGATGGATTAATCATATTTCCAATCACATCAGAAAATGGTGTGCCGATGTCATTCCAATAATTACTTCTTTTCTCGCAAGAAATCCTATAGTGATCGTCGTATTTCATATGATAGATTTTGATAGTTTTATGCCCTAAGGAAGTATTCTATGCAAGTGAGGTTTGATTGCTGAGGGCTTCTTTGAATCTTATCTTTCTCGAGAAATTTGGCTCACAATTATTTTATCAAAAACGCGGTCTCCAAAGTACTTTCGAATAAACAACATGGGCTTGGCAAATTTTCCAGCAACGTACCTTGTTCTAGGTTTCTCGCTGTTTACAGCCTTGCTTACTAAATTTGAAATCACTGAAGGTTTCGAAAGACCGCCATTTTTTTTGTACATCTCCTTGGTTGCTTTCGCTACTTGATTGGAAATTCCCTCATATGGTGTTCCCATAGACCGCTTCACCATTGGATCATAGAGTACATCTCCAAATTCTGTCTCTATCCCTCCTGGTTCTATCACCACGACATTAATATTAAAGGCCTTTAATTCTAAACGAAGGCAGTCAGACCAGCCCTCAAGGGCATGCTTCGTCGCATGGTACCAAGCTCCTAGTGGGGTATACATCTTGCCACCCATTGATGAAGTGTTGATAATTGTTCCACTTTTTTGCTCCCTCATATGGGGCAGAACTTCCTTAGTTATTGCGGCCAAGCCAAAGATATTGACATCGAATTGCCTCCTTGCATCGTCAATAGATACATTTTCCACAGCCCCATACACACCGTATCCAGCATTGTTGAATAGGACATCTATCTTGCCTTGCTCATTAATAATTTGATTGACTGCTGAGCTAATTTCGTCCTTCTTGGTGACATCCATTTGGATGGAGTATCCACCTGCTTGAACAAGTTCATCCATCAGATTTTTCCGCCTTGCCGCTCCATACACAATATGTCCCTCTTTGATAAGTTTTAGTGCTGCATCCTTGCCAATTCCTGAGGATGCTCCCGTAATGAGAATTACTTTTTTCATATCGCTGTTTTGATTTATTTCGTTTTTGTAAAGTTAGCCTGAATATCAGAATTGCTAATAAAAGTCCTGGAAACTTTATCGACATTCACTAAACGACAAAGCAGCATCTATGTTTAGGTTGGGATTGTGCGCAGTGAAATATTTTTTAGGAAGTAAAGGTTTTAATTCAATAGAATTTATATTTTTGCACACCTTATTTTATTTGACTCGATTGTAACAATGCAAGGAGGAAAATAAAAAGGTAAGATCCGCGCCTCTGTGGCGGAATTGGTAGACGCGCTGGATTCAAAATCCAGTTCCGTAAGGAGTGAGGGTTCGATTCCCTCCGGAGGTACATTGTAAAAGCTTCAATTCGAAAGGATTGGAGCTTTCTTTTTTTCAATTCATTAACGT
>CAZMYK010000712.1:0-2631 GCA_964570435.1 uncultured Saprospiraceae bacterium
TGAATGATGATGTCCTAGCAGATATGTTGAGTGTGAGTGTGAAGACTTTTCGAGCCTACAAGAGGGAGGGGTCAGAACTGAAGGAGAATATTCAGGAGCAAGTTCTGATGTTGATCTCCTTGTTTCATCACGGTCTTGAAGTTTTTGGTGATGCAGTTACCTTTGAGAAGTGGCTTTCTGCCGAGAACTTTCATTTTAGTATGGCTCAGCCGCTGAGCTACCTGAATACGATTCTTGGTATTAGATTCGTGGACAGTAGGTTGGTCGCGATCGAGTATGGCGATAATGTCTAGTCTCTAGGATGAGAATATTCAGAATCTCTTCTGAGAAATATAGCCATGGCTTTTCCGCCTCAGGAATAGCAAATAGATGGAATATTGATGGCGAATTTGTAATCTATGCAGCTTCCTCTAGGTCGCTGAGCTCCCTAGAAATGGTCGTCCACCGATCTGCAATTCGTCCCAAATCACAGTACATCATGATGATTATTGAAGTGCCAGATTCTCCTGAATTTTGCGAATTTTTAGCTCCTAGCCAATTACCAGGCGATTGGAGAAAAATTTCCGGCTATGCTGCAAGTCAAAGGCTAGGCTCTGAATGGTATCGAAGTAAACGATCACTTGTCCTTGGCGTACCTTCTGCGGTTATCCCTCAGGAGCACAACTTCATCTTGAACACAAAGCATGAAGATTTTGAAGAGAGCGTGGTTCTAATCGAACGGGAAGCTTATTTCTGGGATGAAAGACTACTTTTTTCTTAACTTTCAAGTATGAAGGATGGTTTTTTGAAGGAATTGGACAATCCACCTGACTATAGGTTTGAGCAAGTTGATTGCTACCAGTGCGGGTCAAATGACTATTCTTTCTTTCTTAAAGGAGAGGAGGATCTAACCGGCAAAGAAGGTGAGTTTCAATATGTCAAGTGTAATAATTGTGGCCTGGTGTATCATAATCCAAGAATCCACATTGATCAAATCAAGGAATTCTATGATGGGGAGTACATTGCCCATCGCAAGAAAACAGATTGGGGGATCTTGACACCCTTGTATGAATGGGCAATGTCCAAGCATGATCGAGAAAAAGAAAAAATCGTCAGAAAGTACAAAGCCATCCAAGCAGATTCGCGTGTCTTAGATGTAGGATGTGCAGTTGGTACATTTTTACTCTTCCTTAAGGAAAAGTATGACTGCCAAATTAGCGGTGTGGACTTTAAGGAGGGACTTGATTATCCTGGATTCGATCAAATTGACTTTCACGAGGGACTGTTTTACGAACAAGACTTGCCGAATGAAGGCTTCGATCTTGTGACGATGTGGCATTTCTTCGAGCATGACTATGATCCCAATAGGACCCTAGAAGCTGCTAAAGCAGTCATGAAGAAGGATGCAAGATTAATTATAGAGGTGCCTAGGTTGGATAGTTTCACATTCCGTCTTTTTGGAAGGAGGTGGCCCGGTGTACAGGCCCCTCAGCATACAGCCTTGTACGATAAAAAGGGCTTCCTAGGGATGATGAGGAAGCATGGTTTTGAAGTCGAGACTTACCTGCCGTACGGAGCTTTTCCTCCTTATTTCTATATTTTTGCAGGATCATATTTTAAGCTGATTGGTAAGAACTTGAATCTCAACAAGATCATTTTCCCCTACTTCTTAGGTCAGTTGCTGCTTTCTCCCATACTCTTATTTCAGAAGTACTTAAATTTGTCAATGCAGACAGTAATTTGTAGGAAAATATGAATGTCTCTGACTATAAGCAAAGTAATGCGAATGCTCTTAAACTATTACTCCTTCCCACTGGGATATTAATTCTTGCCTTGTGGTTGAGTTTTAGTCAGGAAATTCTGCTGTACTTTATTGGACAGCTATTTCTCTCTTTTTTCTTTTTGCAAACCTTCTTACTCCTACATGAGTGCGGCCATCTAAGTTTTTTCAAAACTCGAATCTTAAATAAGGTAGTGGGAAATATTTTCGGCTTCCTAACGATGATCCCTTATTTTTCATGGCAGCAGGTACATGGACTTCATCATCGCTGGGCCGGTTGGAGAGACAAGGATCCTACGACAACACCTACGGCCTACCCAAGTACTTCTAAGGCTAAGAACTTCCTTGTCAATGTTGCTTGGAGAATTTGGCTGCCACTTTTCTACTTGGCCTATAAGATTGGGAATTACTGGAATTTAGGTAAGATCAAGAAGTACGTGGCTGAGAACAAGTATAAGAAAGTTAGGAATAGCGTCCTTGTTTATGCAGCAGCCTATCTTGTTTTAGCAATCCTACTTGGTGGATACTTGGTGAAATTTGCCCTGCCCGCCTTTTTGCTTAGTCTAATTTGGAAGGAAGTTATCATTATGTCACAGCATTCCCACGTAGATATGCCCCTAGCTGAAGGTAGAAAGGTCAAACCCTTTGCCTACCTGGACCAAGTACAATATACAAGGAGCTTCTACCTCCCTGCGTGGATTTCCAAGTACTTTCTTTTTAACGTGAATCTACATGAAGCCCACCATGCTTATCCAGGAATACCGGCCTATGAATTGGGAAGGGTAGACCTTAACACAGCAGCCGAACCCAAGTTTTTCGCATGGCTCATTCAGGCAAAGAAGATGAAGGGCGAGGACTATGTCTTCAGAACT
>CAZMYK010000713.1:0-2628 GCA_964570435.1 uncultured Saprospiraceae bacterium
AACAGACTCTTTTCTGGTTCCAAAAAAAATAGCCAATTCATCACTTCGAGAACCGCTTTCTGATCCACTTTCGGGTAGGCGTCTCTATATACCAAAAAGAAAAGTAGCCCACTATGCAGGTCACGATCAGAAAGATTACCAGGACTAACAAGACTGGGTAGCCTTGAGAAAATGGTCGTAGTAATCCTTTGATTGGCTCTACCCTGTCCCATAGAAAATACAACATCACAAAGTGAATAAGCACCATGTGCCACATGTAGATGGAAAAGGACCAGTCGCCTAATTTTCTAAAAAAAGGAAGGGAATAAAACTTATCAATATTGCGACTTCCATAGGCTGATGACAATATGATGAAGGCAAACACCGTGACAGTAAATGAATCATAGAATTTCATTGCCATTGACAATGCCGCTATTGTTGCTAGAAGGAATAAGGTCCAACCACTACCCATAACTTTCTTTAGTCTCTCCTCCCTAAACACCTGCCAGACAGCCATCCCAGCAATGAAACCAACAATACCTCTGATCGTGCCATAGTGCCAATTTACATCTAGTGTCCTCTTATGTTTGTCCAAAGGATGGTCCATAAATGGTTCCAAGCCAGACAAGAAAAACTCAATACCTATCCAACCCAGTATGGCAATTAGAAATATCAAAACCCAGTTCTTGTATCCGATTCTTTTGAATAAGAGAAAGAGAAAAGGAAATACAACGTAGGCCCACCATTCAGCACTGAGACTCCACGCCGGAGCATTAAATGTGTCAAAATTATAGATTCCAACCGTTTGTAGAAATGTTAGCTGAACAGGGATGGCATCAATACGATAGAGGTGCTGACTATGTGCCGGCAGCAAATCGAACTTGCCAATGGAAAGGATGAGGACAAGTATTAATAACTCTGCGCCCAAGGTGACAAGATGTAGGGGATAAATACGAGCAAGTCTGCTAACTAGAAAACTCTTATAGTCACTCACCTGCACTCCATCATTGAAACGCTCTTCATAAACATAGCACATTATGAAGCCACTTAGTATAAAAAAAGGTCAACCATCAAGTAGAACTTGTCGATTAGTACTGAATTTTGGTAGGCTACCACAGGGCCCAAAAAAAAGTGAAAATGTAAAATCGCAACTAAAATAGCAGCTATACCTCTAAGTGAGGTGAGATTATGTAAATACGGTTTGACCATTCTGCAAAGTTATGACCACTAAGGCTTCGAAAGTCGAACAGATGGTTTGATCAAAAAAACAAATGATAACACATTGGGTGCTATCATTCGTTTATAACTCACCAAGAGAAGAAGGCAAAAGTAGTAGCCGACTTTCTTGTGATCTTGACTAGGTGTTTAAGATGTCAACAATTTGGAATACTTACTTGCTTACTTTCATAAACTTAAGTGTTGTAGATTCTTGATTTTTCATCACAATAGAAGCATAGTAGACCCCATCTGGAAGGTGCTCACTATTTCTTTGTAGTAATATGCAGTTGGAGCCTGCTTCGATAATCACATCTTGAGATGAAATAACTTGGCCGAGAGGATTAGTCACTTTGATCACTGCCTCCTCTCGCACTAGGGATTGAAAGTGAATCGTTGAAGAAGAATTTACCGGGTTGGGGGAAATAGAGACCTCTTGGAATAAAGGAGCAATATCAACTGCACTGCTAATCTCATCTGTTAATCTAACCACCGTCGGATGGGTGTCAAAATTTGCTTTGCTTGATTCGCTAGCAATGTAGAAGTCGTTATTAATAGTGATGGCACTATTACCCCTTAAGTCAATATAATCATCAATTGGAGAATCAAAAAGCATCGTTCCTCCACTTCCATAAGAATCAACAAACGTCCCATCCTTATTTAACTTAGTACAGATAATTCTCCGCACACCATCCCCAATAGTAAAATCAAAAACGTCACCTAGAAACACGTAGTCTTCATCTGTTTCAATCGCTTCAGCGTAGAATACAATGATATCACTTCCGCCTACAAATGCCTCTCCGAAACCATCAATACCATAATCAGCATCAAGCTCGCCATTTGCGCTTACCTTGGTTGAAAAGCCAGTGCTAGTAGCGAAATTAATATCGGACCACGCTCCGGAAATCAAGAAGGACCCATCTTCTACAACCGTGACTCTACTTGCAAATATATATGCATTTTCAGTTGTCGAATACACCCCATTGTTGCCAAAACTTGTATCTAGCTCTCCACTAGGTGTTAATTTGGCTATCAAGATATTACCTGTTCCCATATTCAGATCAAACTCATTTGTAAACACATAGATTTCATTGTCATCATTTACAGTAATATCAAATATGGCATGGTACTTATCCACATCTAGGGGATGCTCATATACTCCATTTTCCGCAAAGATAGTATCAACCGTCCCATCAGCTAGAAACTTTGCAACAATCATCTGCTGCACATCTGCACCTGCAGGTCTTTGCTCTCCCGCCACCAAGATACTTCCTGCTTGATCAATGGCCAAGGCACTGCCCTCTGTAAAATCGGACCCCTCTAAGAGTGGCAGTGTCGCATAACCTCCTTTTCCGAAATTGGAATCAAGGACGCCCTGGGAGGTCAATTTGGTAATGGCCATATCGGATCGTTCAGAATCCCACATCACAATTG
>CAZMYK010000714.1:0-2627 GCA_964570435.1 uncultured Saprospiraceae bacterium
TATCACTCAAGATGGCGCTATCCGAGATCTTTGACCTGAGAATTCTCAGTACTTGAAAGGCTCGTTCTACATAGATACCAAGATTAATAAAGGACCAAATATCACTATGGAGCAGGGAGTTAGCTATGGTCGACTTGATCAATGCAATGTGGGCTATAACTTCCTCACAAAAGGCAAATATTGTGGAGGACTTAAAAGTCTTTTTTCTTGCCGTCCCCATAAATAAGTGCAGCCTATTAATCGCCTCCCAGCATTCGGTAGACAAATTATTTCTAATACTCTTAGCGTTCTCGCGTGCATTTCGAATGATCGTCGCAATACTGTTTGGATTTTCAAAGTCGAAAATGACCTTATGCCATACCTCCTTTTCATTCACCTGCGCATCAATGTCAAAGGCGGACCCTGACATAAAAAGGATGGATCTTAATGTGAAATCTTTATTCTGGGACATTGGTGCATCAAGTGTAGAGAAATACTGGACCTTTAGGTAGCGGCAGCAATGTTCACTCCTTTCTATATTTCTACCGATCCAATACAAACTTTCAGCAACCCTAGTTAACATTCCTTATTTGTTTTTGATGACCCATGTATCTTTTGATCCTCCTCCCTGTGATGAATTGACTATCAGACTTCCCTTACTTAAGGCCGTCCTTGTTAGGCCACCTTTCAACACAAAGGGCTCTTTTCCACCAAGAATGGTAAATGTCCGAAGATCTATGTGCCTTGGCTGGAAATTTTCCTCCTCTTCTATGTAGGTTGTATGTGTACTCAGAAGCATCTTGGGCTGCGCTATAAAGTTGCGGGGATCAGCCTTTACTTTTTCTTTCAGTTCTGCAATTTCGGCCTTGCTCATTTGATCACAAATGCATACTCCGTAGCCCCCTGACATATCTACAGGTTTTACCACCAAGCTTTCCATATTTTCGAGCACGTAGGCCAGATCCTTTTCCCTTTCACAAATGTAGGTAGGTACGTTATTGAGGATCGGTTCTTCATCTAAGTAGTACCTTATCATGTCGGGTACGTAGGCACAAATCGCTTTATCATCTGAAATGCCGGTTCCCGGAGCATTCACAATACTTACATTTCCCTTGATGTAGGCACTCATGAGCCCACGCACACCCAACATAGAATCAGGTCTGAAGACATCAGGATCCAGGAAGGCATCATCAATTCTTCGATAGATCACGTCAACCTGTATTGCACCACCAATGGTCTTAAGATAAACAAGATCATTTTCTACAAATAGGTCCCTCCCTTCCGCAAGCTCGATACCCATGTTCTGGGCAAGATAGGTATGCTCAAAATACGCACTATTAAAGACGCCTGGGGTGAGAAGAACGCAGAAGATATCACCAAGTGGCTTCTCGGTGATATTCCATAATGCCTGCACTAATTTGTCAGGATACTCTTCCACTGGTTCGACGACCAAGTCTTCGAAAGAGTTGGGAAAGACCCTCGTCATTGCGAGGCGATTAGTCAATACATAGCTAACACCAGAAGGGCTTCTGAGATTATCCTCTAGGATGTAAAAATTTCCATCTGAATGCCTGATGATATCGGTGCCACTAATGTGACAATATATATTCTTCTTAGGAGAGAAATTCTCCATGTACTTGCAATAGTGCTTTGAGGTTTTTACCAAGTGCGCAGGTACTACACCGTCCTTCAGAATCTTTCCATCGTTGTAGACATCGTGGATAAATTGATTCAGAGCGATATTTCGTTGGATCGCGCCCTTCTCTATTTTTTCCCAGTCATAGGGATTGATGATCCTGGGAAAAAGATCAAATGGAAAGATCTGTTCTATGCTCTCTTGCTTATCATACAAGGCATAGGTCACACCTTGGTTAAGGAAGGATAATTTGGCATTTTCATTGAGAGCCTTGAATTCTTGAAAGTCCATCGTCTTCATGAGACTGATGAATTTCTTGTAGTAGTGGAGCTGCTGGTCTCTATCTTGCGTCACCTCATCATACATGTCAGGATTAACTTCGTATGCACCGAGGAGATTCTTCATGCTAATATGGCTTCTGATTTAGTAGTGAATATTCCAAGGTAAAGAAAAATGGGCTAATAGAGAGCACTTTTTTTCGTAATATTATAATGTTTAACCTCATGCCAGGGGTGTTTTTAGGAATTTAATTTTAAATTGCCATTATTTATGGAACATTATTTCGTTTTTATTGAACTTTAACCTTCATAGGTTGGACTTTTGACTATTACTCAAAACGAAATTTTCATTTTAATAAAATCCAGCAATGGGAATCCAAGTCGCATTAAAACATCGCACAGCTTACCTCTATGACAGGCCTATCAAAATGTGGCCGCAGGTAATACGTCTTAGGCCGGCATCCCATTCTAGGACCAAAATTCTTGCCTACGCACTTAAGATTTCCCCATCTAATCACTTCATTAATTGGATGCAGGACCCTTTTGGCAACTACCAGGCTAGAGTCGTTTTTCCAGAATTGGTGGAGAAATTCGAAATAGAGGTAGAAGTCATTGCCGACCTAGTTTCGATCAATCCCTTCGACTTTTTCTTAGAAGAAGATGCCGAAACCTTCCCCTTCGAATACAAGGCAGATGATAAAAAGCAATTAAACCCTTACCTGGAAGTCTCAGAA
>CAZMYK010000715.1:0-2622 GCA_964570435.1 uncultured Saprospiraceae bacterium
CTTAAAGAAAAATAGAGGCTACTTAGATGTTGCTGCTCAAAACTCTGTTTTACCGAGCTTCAAAGAATTCTTGCTAATCTTATCTACCTTCTTATTAACCGTAATAGCTTGGATATTTTTTAGGGCAGATAATCTTCAGATTGCCTTTTCAATTATTTCAAAAATATTCTCTTCTCCAAAATAATTAACCAACCACTCGTATTCTTCTTCAATCAGAAAGCCGTTTTTGTGTAAAATGGCTTTATCGTTGCCGACTGGTTGAAAACAACAATCTAAATGCAGGGCATTCTCTTTAGCATTGGTATTTGATTTTCGAAGCTCAAAAGATTTTACTGTTTTATTCGGAAATTGTTTTGCCAAGAATTCAACAGCTTCTTTGTTGGTTCTTGCGCAGTCACAGACCAAAGTTCTGCACTTCTTGCAAACAACTCCCCCAACCAGCTTATTGAATTCGACTCCTTCCATGACGAGTTCGTTTCCTCCTTCTTTCAAGATTCCGACGTCCTTGGCGATGGCTCTGGCTGTCACAATGTTGTCTCCAGTGACCATTCTGACCTTGATTCCAGCCTTATGGCATTGTTCAATTGCATGAGGCACTTCAGGCCTAGGGATATCTTGTACTCCGATAATGGCGAGAACAATGAAGTCTCTTTTTTCAGCATCGAAGACTCCTTTTTGATCCTTCGACTCGATGTCGTCATGGGGGCCGAGCTTCTTATATCCAATGCACAAAGTTCTAAGCGACTTGTTGGCCATTTCCAAGATAGCATTTTCCATCTTTTCCTTGCTGTGCTCGTTAATCTCTTCGATTTTGTTCTCGTCCATATTGTACCACTTGCTACAGGTCTGCAACACCATTTAAGAAGCGCCCTTGACAAAAATCATGTTCTCATCTTGATAATTTACGATGACTGACATTCTCTTTCTGGCAGAGCTGAAAGGGAATTTCATTTTTGGCTCATATTTAGTTCTGTATTCTTCATAGTCCACATTCACCTTATCCAAATACTTTAAGATGGCGATCTCAGTGGCTGAACCTTTCTCTTCCGGTCTTAAAAGAGCTGTTCCATTTACACATGTTGCAATTTTTAGCAGCTCCAAGTATTCGGCATTTGAAGTCAAATCATCAAGGGAAGGGTTTTCCTTATGAACATCAACCTTTTTCAAGGAGCCGTTCCATAAGTTAGTCAGAGTCATCTTGTTCATGGTTAAAGTTCCGGTTTTGTCTGAACAAATGTTATTGGCTCCACCCATGGTTTCACAAGCCTACATTTTTCTGACTAAGTTTTGATCGACTAACATTTTCTTGACAGAGAAGGCCAACGATAGAGTAACAGCTAGAGGCAGTCCTTCGGGGATGGCAACAACGATGACAGTAATGGCCAAAATAAAGTAGTCTAGAATCTAGGTTAAATCTTAGCTAGTGTTCCATTCTCTGGAAATGCCCTTTTCGATTGAGAATCTGATGAGTAGAACAATCACAATTGCGATGGCAGAATATAGTCCAAACTTACCAATGTCCTCAGCAATTGTTTCGAGCTTCATTTGTAAGGGGGTGGCTCTAACTTCATCAGCTGCAATCAATGTTCTGATTTTTCCAATGCAAGAGCAGTCACCTACAACAAGGACCAGAAGTTTGCCTTCTCCAGTAAGAACCCTGGTGCCGCCCATAAGGATGGGTGAAGGAACCTCATGCTTATCAGAAAGGTTCTTTTCTCCATTTTTTTCGAGTTCTTCCTTCTTTTTGATACAGGCTTCAAGAACGTTTTTGTGGATGGGGTCGATTTATCCGGTCATGGCGCTTTCGTCTGTGGTAATTTCATTGGCTTCAAGTAAGATTCCATCAGCTGGAATTTACATACCTTCGGCTACTTGGACAATATCGCCAACGAGGACGAAATCTTGATGAATTTCTGTGACCTATCCATTTCTTCTGACTGTAACTCTTTTTCTTTCATCGACGACGGAATTGAGTTTAAGAAATTGCCTTTCTTTCTGATAATCGTTGACTGAAGAGACTGTGGCTGAAATCATAACAGCGACCAAAACGGCTACTCCTTCAATCCAAGCAGTTGACCGATGGGAGTCGTCAGCAGTACCAACTTCGATGGCGATTGAGAAGATACTGGCGACTATGAGGATTCTGAGAGTGAAATCTTCAAGAGCCTCACACAGCAATTCAAAAAATCCTGGTGGCTCCTTGGTTATTTTTTAGTTGGTACCGTATTTGTCCTTTCTCGACTGGAACTCAGCTTCAGAGCTAGCCATTCCTGATTTAGGATCAGTTCTAAGGCCTCCGGTTAGCCATTCTGTATTGTTGCCATGCTTTTGAAGCTCCTATATCTCTTCTGCATAGCGCCTCTCCTGACACTGAGAGATGATATTTATCAGCTAAGCTTTCTCGATGGGAAAGCCGCTCATTTTCTATAGATTTATTACTTTAAAAATGCTTCTAAAGAATATATGAATGGAAAAAAATATTCCTAAATTGTGTATGTGGGATTGAGCAGAATTCAAAACTACTTTTTGTTTCAAATTAAATGTCTCAATACAAAGGCTGATTGTGAGCATTCTGATAGTAAAAGATACAAGGCTAGTTGAAAAGACATTTATATCAACCGC
>CAZMYK010000716.1:0-2617 GCA_964570435.1 uncultured Saprospiraceae bacterium
GGGAATTATAACTTTCTGGATTTTCAGCAGAAACCCTATTATTTTGGGATTACCTTGGCCTATAACCGCTCCCGTTACAAAGTTTTTCAGGCAGATGACCTAATTACGAGTGATTCTCTACGGCTGGTAGAATCCGTAAAAGGTCCTGGATTTAATTTAGGAATCGTAACCAATTTGAAAATTGGTAATTATTTTGACATTCGATTCTTGCCAACCCTTTCTTTTGCAGAGCGCAATATCCTCTATGGTAGGAATAGTACGAGGTTTCCAGAGCGTACTCAAAAAATTGAATCTGTCTTTGTAGAATTACCGTTTCATGTGCGCTATAAATCCGAACCGTATAAAGATATGCGGCTTTTTGTGATTGCAGGGGTCAAATATTCTTTTGATGTAGCAAATGACTCGCGTTCGCGTCGTGCGGACGATTTGGTAAAAGTATCGCCAACTGATTTTGCAATTGAAGCAGGAGTTGGCGCGCAATTTTTCTTCCCTTATTTTATTTTTTCGCCTGAATTGAAATTTTCGTACGGTCTAAATAATGTGTTGATTTTTGATGATAGCTTAGAAGAGTCGAATGTGATTGACCGAATTTTAACGCGAGGATTTACGTTTTCCTTCCACTTTGAAGGATAGCAGAGTTTAAAGACCTTCGTCTGAGATAAATTTACTGCTCAGTGCCATTACCTCCGGGAAGAATTCGTTAAATTCAGTGTCGAAAAGTTCTACTTCCAAAAGCAATTGATCGGCTGCGGCTTCGAAGTTAGAATTGAATTTCGTACGTCGATCCATGGACCGCAAGGCTCTTCGGAGACCCGACTCGTCTCTGTATCTTAGCAAGAAATCATCCGCTACCATCAAGGGAACCCTTGATCTTAAATTCTCTGGAAGGTCTGGCAACCTACGATATAATATCAAGTAGGTATCTTGGGTGAATTCCTCCAAGGGCTTGTCATCGTACAGTTGCCAATTTCTTGCTAGAATGTTATCGTATAGGATGTCTATGACAACGGGGGCATACTTTCCATGGATCTTCCGAAGTCTTGCAGTACCAGCCCTAACCGCCTGATGTTTATCGGTGAATGAGTCAATCATTCGATGGAGTTTTATTCCTTTCTGGATTTTGTCAGAATAGAGTTTGACCTCCTTGTTGGTAATGAAATCAGCCATGAAGTTTCCCAGCAAGAGATCCTCCTTATCGTGTGAAAGAAATATATGTGCCAGAAAATTCATCTTTGAAATTACTTGATCTTTAAATTTAAAATATCTTTGCCGATCTTTTAGAAATGGATAAACAGAACTAATGGCACTAAAATGTGGGATCGTCGGACTTCCAAATGTAGGTAAATCGACATTATTTAATGCACTAACCTCAGCAAAAGCTCTTGCTGCAAATTTTCCGTTTGCTACCAAAGAACCAAATGTGGGAATGATAACTGTTCCAGATAAGCGCTTAGATACGCTTGCAGAGCTTGTCAATCCTCAGAAAGTTCTACCAACAACGGTCGAGATTGTTGATATCGCAGGTCTCATCAAGGGCGCTTCCCAGGGTGAGGGTTTGGGGAATCAGTTCCTTGCTAACATCAGGGAGGTGGATGCCATTATCCATGTAGTAAGATGTTTCGAGAATGATAACGTGATTCACGTAGAATCTAGCGTAGATCCTGTTCGAGACAAGGAGATTATTGATACTGAATTGATCCTTAAAGATCTAGAGACGGCTGAAAAGTCACTTGACAAGCTTAAGAAAGCTGCAAAGGGAGGAGATAAGGCGGCAGTGAAGAGGATGGAAATAGGTCAAAGGATATTTGACCACCTAGCAGATGGGAAGTCAGCAAGAGACCTCGAAATCGAAGAGACCGAGAAGGAGATATTCAAAGACATGTCGCTTTTAACGGCTAAGCCTATCTTGTATGTTTGCAATGTAGATGAGGGTTCTGCTGTCGATGGGAATAATCACGTGGCAAACTTCAAAGAACTCGTTAAGGATGAGCAAGCAGAAATTATTCTTGTAAGTGCCGCTATTGAAGAAGAAATTGCCGAATTAGATAGTTATGAGGAAAAGATGGAGTTTGTTAGCGAGATGGGACTTTCTGAGCCTGGAACGGTAAGATTAATTATAGCAAGTTACAAACTATTGAATTTGATCACCTATTTCACAGCTGGTGAAAAGGAGGTCAGAGCTTGGACGATAACAGACGGGACTAAAGCTCCGGGAGCTGCAGGTGTCATTCATACGGATTTCGAAAAGGGTTTCATTAGAGCTGAGGTAATTGCATATGAGAATTTCGTCACCTTTGGATCAGAGGCTGCTGTGAAAGAAGCCGGAAAGATGCAGGTAGAAGGTAAGGAATACCTGGTAAAGGACGGAGATGTTATGCATTTCAGATTCAATGTCTAAGACCTATAAGATTTATAAGCCGTATGGCTTTCTAAGCCAGTTTACTAAGGAACATGAAGGCCATCGAGTTCTAGGTGAGTTGTATCCCTTCCCAAAGGATGTCTACCCTATTGGACGACTTGACAAAGATAGTGAAGGCCTACTCCTGCTGAGCAATGATAAATCACTGACTGACAAGATCTTAAATCCAAATCAAAAATTGAGAAAGACCTACCTTGT
>CAZMYK010000717.1:0-2613 GCA_964570435.1 uncultured Saprospiraceae bacterium
AACAAAGAGCTTTCTACATGCTTAGCTTATACTTTAATTTTAATCCTCGGGTAGATGTACAAGCAACCTTGCCCTCAGCTTATCTTCTTTAAATTCGGCCTTGATCCAAAGCGAAACCAAGCCCTAGCCTGAAGTTTTTTTGATGGGCATTTACGCTGTGTATCAGACATCAAGCGTAGGTCCCAAAAAGCTTTATAATCCTAGATTATGCCGCTAATGCGAAATTGTTTTCGCCAATTATTGTTTGATTGTCATTTTTAAGGAGTAAACAATCTTTCCCCTGCATGCTTACTAATCGATCAACTTTCCTGTCGATACCATTCAGCCCCATATTTCAAATACTTATTTATTACTCTTACGTTTAAGCAAATCATCCAACCACAAATTTTTCAATTTCGTTCACGTATTTTAAGAAAAAGACAAAATATTAAACAAAATACTTGCCAAATCGAACTAATCTCTTCATTATCAAGTTATAGCCACATAGATCAGATACTTGTGCAGCATTGCAAAAAAGTCAAAGATCAGAGCACAAAAATAAGTGACTAATCGTAAAAGCAAAATGGCCTTTTTCTTGCCTCCAAGAATATTGAGTTAATTTTTTGTAAATTTGCAAGTCAATTCGTTCATTAAATCTAAAAAATGTCTAGAAGAAGTTTAAAAAAATTCGATTTCGGAAAGGGTATCTACTACTTCAATATTAACAAGGGAGCTAATTCTAATATCACTATTAAAAGAGTGGAGAAGAATAAGGCCATTGACGCTTATAGATCTTACGTGAAATCTTACCAAGAGAAGGTTGAGTGGTTGGGAAAATGGGATGGAAGTAAGTTTATAGAAAATGATGTGGAAAAACTAAGCAAGGCAAGCTAGATAGTTATACAAAAACTACTTTTGGGCCCGGATTCTACTTAGAGTTTCGGGCCTTATATTTAGAAAAGACGCGATATATCTCAAAGGCACATCATAAGCTACATCTGGATAATCTTCAATAAATTTCAAGTATCTTTCTTTTGCATCTAGAGTATGCATAGATATTTCTTTCTCTTCCTTTTGGCTGTAGGCTATAACAACCCTGGTCAGTAGAAAGTGCATAAACTTAGAATGCTTCATACCAAAATCTATAAGCTGGTCATAAGTCCACTCTACAACTTCTAATTCCGTCAAGGCCTCACAATGGATTGAATCACTTGTCCTCAAGAAAAAGTCAGGTATGGACGCAACAACAAAACTGGGTGAACTAACAAAATGTTTGGTAAACTCTTCTGAAGACTTATCGACTATATAGTACCTCACAATCCCATCAATGACAAAATATGCATGCTCAATAAGCATACCTGGTTCAGCCAACAAGCCCTTCTTAGGTATTGTCTTTCTCTTACCAAGGTCTAAAAATGCTTTTAGATCCTGAAATTCCATCCCGATCGCACTTACCAAGAAGTCATTGATTTGCTGCAGGCTTTTCATCTAGGTTTATTTTCTACAAAGTTCTTCAGGTAGCTAAAAGGTTCATTTAGCTCACCATCTCTTGTTGTAATTGCTGCACGATGTAGCAAGCTACTGTCTTCTTCTAAGAGCTGATCAAGAACGTGCTCAATAAACATATCGCCAAAGGCAGTAGAAGCATCACGCGGCAGTTCATTAGGTAGATTGTCGATGGCCATCATATTTACGGAACCATCTAAAAAGGCTTCGGTTTCTTGCAGGTCAGCCTTCCCTACCCCATAAATGGGATCGTCAATTGTTGATGGCCGCAGAGTGGTCGGAACCGAACTATCCGGCGCAATATCGCAGGTTACGTCCGCAATGGTATCAATCTTAAAATTTTGCCCTTGCATATCTTCGAAATCAAAGAAAGCAGGAGCCCTTGGATCCCAATAGATCCCATTAATAAATAAATCAGAGACTGCTGCAAACCTGGCAAAATCTGAGCGATACTCCCCCGGGTTTTGATAAAAATCTTCAATCCGATCAGGTACCGAACCATCTTTGCGTTTGGCATATTGGAAGCTATTAATTTGTGTGTAGACTGCATGATCAAAATCTTTGCTTAAATACTCCTCATCTCCAACTTTCTTGAAGCCCATGTCATCAAGAACCATTGCCGCGCCACTCGCAACTCTACCTGTACCTGACAGGACTACTTTCATTTTAGGGAGGCTCAGGGACGAATAAAACTCTTTCGCTTCCTGATAGTTAAAGAAGTCCTTCATTCTTGGAATGGCTTTTTTAAGGTAGGTGTAGACTCCATTATGTGCACCTACAATCCCAGCAAATCTTCCGAATGCAATCAATCTAGCACCATTAATATCAGTAATGGCCTCGTAGTCTAGCAAACGTATTTTGTTTTGCAAAACAGCCTGAAGTAGGCCCCTATTATACACTTGTTCTTTGAAGGTATGAGAAAAAAAGAAATAGGTCTTATGTGGTATTAATTGGTCGATAGGCACTTCTTTGACGCCAATCAATATATCACACGACTGCATATCTGAGCTGAGAGTCACCCCAGTTTCCACGTACTCTTGATCAGTAAAAACCCGCACATCCGAGGGCTCAACAAGTACTTCCCAGCCTCTATCCAGCAAAATTCTGCAATGAGCCGGTGTCAAACAA
>CAZMYK010000718.1:0-2606 GCA_964570435.1 uncultured Saprospiraceae bacterium
GTATTGTCAAGAACCTTACGCCATATGGTGTATTCGTTGAGTTGGAAGAAGGAATCGGTGGAATGGTACACATTTCTGACCTTTCATGGACTAAGAGATATTCACATCCGTCTGAATTCACTAAGGTGAGCCAAGAAATCGAATGTGTTATTCTAGATATCGATAAGAAGGACAGAAAGTTATCACTAGGTCACAAGCAGATTGAAGAGAATCCATGGGATACTTTCGCACAAGTATTCCCTCAAGGATCTTACCATGAAGCAACAATCGTTAAGAAGGAAGATAGAGGATCTATCGTACAGTTGCCATACGGACTCGAAGCTTTCGCACCTGCGAAACACCTTAGAAAAGAAGATGGTAGCTTTGCAAATGTAGATGATAACCTAACTTTCAAGGTGATCGAGTTCAACAGAGACGATAAGAGAATATTGGTATCTCATACTAGGTATCTTGAAGATATCCAGAGAGAAGCTGATAATCAGGTGAAAGGTGAGAAGAGAAAGGCAAGAGAGGAAACTAGAAATATCGTGAAAACGAGAAATTCTAACATTGAGAGAACTACTCTTGGTGACCTGAATGTATTTTCTCAATTGAAAGATCAATTAGCCGAGGCAGAGGCACCAGCTAAAAAGGCAGCACCTAAGAAGGAAGAGCCGAAGAAGGAAGAAGTCATTAAAGAAGAGCCTAAGGTTGAAGCAGTGGTAGAAGCTCCTGCAAAAGAAGAGGCTAAGGCTGAAGTGACTGAGGCTCCTGCAAAGGAAGAGGCACCGAAGGCAGAGAAAGTAGCTGATGTGAAGCCTGATGATCTTAAGAAAATTGAGGGTATTGGTCCTAAGATTGCTGAAAAATTGACTGAGGCTGGTGTAGCCACTTTTGCAGCGCTTGCTGCAACTGAGGTAGACAAGTTGAAGGAAATTCTTGAGGCAGCTGGTTCGCGATACAGAATGCACGATCCGTCAACATGGCCACAACAATCACAGCTAGCGGCTGATGGTAAGTGGGATGAGCTGGAAAAGTTGCAAGATGAATTAGACGGCGGAAAGAAGTAGGCACTACGTCCTATTCGAGAATAATAGACGAGCCCGGATGCGCAAGCATTCGGGCTTTTTTATTGAACGGGCAGATTGCCGCTCGAAAGTAAAATCAATATTAGCCTCGTGAGATAATCAAGTTTGTGATCTGTTCAAGACATCGATTTTGATTAAACCTATATCTGCTGGGAAAGGGACAAATCTTTCTAGCTCCGACAGTGCTGTAGTGATATAGGAGTATCATTCTTTCATAGCTCTGTTTTTTTTAAGGTACTTTAGCATTAACGAAAAATCCAGCCCAATGAAATTTCTAACCACCTTCATTTTTTCATGCACTCTACTTTGCTTATTCGCTCAGGAAAATCTTCTGTCCGATCGGTTTTCATTCGAAAAAGATCTGAAATACGATACCTCACTTCCCTCGCCAGCTGACTTTCTAGGCTACGACTTAGGCGAGGAGCTAACCGTTTATGCGCGTGTAGAGCAGTACATCAAGGAACTAGCTAAGCTTAGTCCAAGAATAGACATTGCTGAATATGGGGAAACCTATGAAGGAAGGACTCTTTACCGCTTGATCATATCATCAGAGGAAAATCTTAAGAACATAGAAAGCATCCGGGATCGGAATCTTGAAATTATGGATCCTGTAAATTTTCCAGATGTTGATCTGACGGACGCACCTGTGTTTATGTCCTTTAGTTACAATATTCATGGCAATGAAACCTCATCCACAGAGGCAGCAATGCAGGTAGCTTATCGACTAGCTGCAGCTAATGACGAGCAGACCTTGTCCATGCTTAGCGATGCGGTCACCATTATATTTCCATGTATTAACCCAGACGGAAGAGACCGATATGTCTACTGGTACAAAGGAAGCAAGAGGTCTGTTCTGGGACATGAACCTAGAGACTTAGAACACTATGCGCCATGGCCGAACGGTAGGACGAATCACTATTGGTTCGACCTTAACAGGGATTGGATCTGGGGTGTTCATCCTGAGTCTCGTGGTCATACAGCAGAGTATCTCAAGTGGATGCCACATTTGCATACAGACTACCACGAAATGGGATACAATTCTAACTACTTTGTAATGCCAGGAACCACTCCTAGAAACCTGCTTCTGCCAGATAAATATGAAGCCCTAAGCGATACCATCGGAAAGGCAAACATTGAGGCCTTTAATGAATATAAGGTTAATTATTTCACCCGCGAAGCCTTCGACTTTTTCTACCCCGGATATGGATCGAGCTATCCTAGTGTCCTAGGTGCCATTGGTATGCTAGTAGAACAAGGGGGAATATCCGGCGGCCGAGCAGTTGAGACAGACGATGGCTACATACTTACATTGCAACAAAGGGTTTATGACCACTATCGGACCAGTATTGCAACATTAGCAAAGGCAGCAGAAAGAAAAAAGATGTTTATCGACTACAGTCGAGCTGCAAATGATCCACGTAATACTAAGTCAAATACCAAGGCTTACATTATTAAGAACAACGGAAATCCCTATCTAGAAGATTTTAAGAGAATCATGGACCACCAGGGGATAGAAGTAGGAGTGGTGCAAAACAGTTC
>CAZMYK010000719.1:0-2598 GCA_964570435.1 uncultured Saprospiraceae bacterium
ATACAAGGTTTATGAGGGCTTATTCGGAGGAGGGATATGTGTGCTCGATGTGGACAAGGACGGATTTGAAGATCTCTACATCACTGGAGGAATGGATGATGACCACCTATACATCAATAATGGTGATGGGACTTTCCGAAATCAATTTGAATCATCTGGTCTTGAGATGACAAGGAAATTTGTGACCCAGGGAGCCTTTGGAGCTGATGTAAACAAGGATGGTTGGGTAGACTTGTACATCACAACAACGACCAGAAGAGATAAAGAACAGGAGATTCCAAGGGCAAGGAATTTGCTCTTCCTCAATAACGGTGATGGGACATTTACAGATGCCACCGAGGACTATGGTTTGGGAGATTTCTACACTTTTAGTACGGGAGCGAATTTCGGCGACTTCAATGGCGATGGCTATCCTGACTTATATGTAGGAAATTACTTCACGGATTACACAGGTCCACTCACAGAGATCAACGATGCCACGATTGTAAATGCAAGTAAGACTGCAGCCGGGCATTTACTCATCAATAATAAGGGCAAGTACTTTGAAAATGTATACGAAGAATATGGGCTCTCGCACAAGGGCTTTGGTTTTGGTGGACTTTTCACTGACTTTGATAACGACGGGGATCAAGATTTGATCATTAATCATGACTTTGGCTACAAGGCGAAGCCCAACTACTTGTTGAGGAATGAATTTCCCAAGAGAAAATTTACCTACGTAGAGAAGGAATATGATATGGATCTTCGAATTAATTCAATGGCTTGTGCAAGGGGAGACTTCAACCAAGATGGATGGCTTGATTACTTTTTTACGAACATCAAGTTTAATCGATTTATGAAGAGTGGGGGACTAGCAGGTCCTTTCGAGAATGTTGCTAAGGGAATAGGGGTCTATATATTTATGATTAGTTGGGGAGCTAATTTTGCTGATTTTGATCACGATGGTGACTTGGATCTCTTTGTAGCAAACGGTGATTTGAATCCGAATTGCACACCGATGGGCAACTTCTTGTTTGAGCAAGCAAATGGCCGCTTTGAAGATAAGGGGATGGAATCAGGGATAAAGGATTTTGGCATGGGTAGGGGGTCAGTTGTTTTTGATATGGAAAATGATGGAGACTTGGACGTCTTATTTGTGAACCAGGAGCCTGTCAAGGACTATCCAGTGGCATCAAGGACCAAACTATTTCGCAATGATTCCACCTATGGAAATTGGATCAAGGTCCGACTAAAAGGTAGAGATTCGGAAAGCAATGGCATTGGATCTAGGATTTCAATAGTTGGAAATGGGAAGAAATGGATACAGGAAATTGATGGTGGTGGATCTAGCCATATTTCGCAGAATTCAACAGTTGCGCATTTTGGTCTAGGATCTCTAAGCAGGGTCGACTCACTGATTGTTTCTTGGACAGGTGGAGGCGATCAGGTGCTTACTGGTCTTCCTATCAACCAAGAAATTACGATAACGCAGGAGGAGGGTAAGAAATCTAGGTATTGGATTTACAGGGGAATTGCAGGAATTATTTTGTTCTTGATCTTCATTTTGTTCAGCGTCCGAAAGAAGAAGTAGGAAGTCCGATCCCATCATCGGGAGGAAAACCCTGTAAGGCTGCAGGAAAAATTGAGTTACTTGTTCTTGTTGACTCTGCAGGGTCGATGATCACCTTGGAAAGTGAAAAGAAAATTCTATATTGAAAATATTATTGGACATTTTAGAAAAACTTAGCTGCCTACAATGAAGAAAGAGCTTCCTCCTTTTGCTTGCCAGTATTCACCTAGCGCAGTGGATCTTTTAGCAAAGTTGAATATTTCTCTTGCTCTTTCTACCTACCAAGCCAATAAGCTGATTTTTATTTCACCTGGTGAGGACAAGAGGATGATTCAACTCACACGGAACTTTGAAAAGGCTATGGGCATCCACTTTGAAGGGGACCATCTAGTTGTGGCGACCAAAAGTGAAGTAATACTTTTTAGTAATTCAAGCAAACTAGCAGCAAGCTACCCAAAGAAGGTTGGCGTTTATGATGCCTTGTTTGTCCCAAGACAAACCTTTTATACTGGCCTGGTGGATATCCATGACATTTCGATTGTTGGAGATGAAATCTTTGCCGTCAATACTTCTTTTTCGACTATTGTGAAGTTAAGTAAGACCTATAACTGGGAACCCATTTGGAAGCCACCTCACATTTCAAGTTTAGCGTCTGAGGACAGATGTCATCTCAACGGTTTTGCTTTTTATAAGGACCGCCTTGCCTTTGCAAGTTCACTAGGGAGTGGGAATACACTCCAGGCGTGGAGGAAGAACATACCGGGAGGCGGAGTTCTATGGGACGTGGCCGCAGACCAAGCTCTTTTCGAAGACCTTAGTATGCCACATTCCCCCAGAATATGGAAAGATACACTCTACTTTCTTGAATCTGCCGAAGGAATTATCAATCATGTGGACTTGAAAACAAAGCGAAGGACGGTCTTTGCCAAGGTAGATGCCTTTCTTCGGGGGCTGGCCTTCTACAAAGATTATATGTTTGTTGGGAAGTCTAAACTGCGAGCATCTAGCGCAATTTTTCATGACCTAGACATGGCAAAAAAAGAAGTGCT
>CAZMYK010000720.1:0-2596 GCA_964570435.1 uncultured Saprospiraceae bacterium
TTTTCAGAAAACTGTTGAAGATCTTTAGGGATGTTTTCGAATTCGATAAACCATTCATGATAGGGGAGGCCACCTTCCGGAGGATTTACTTGAGGGGCAACTGAAAACTCAACGACTCGTATGTTTTCCTCTGCTGCCACTTCTAATAATGCATTTTCAACTTCCTTACCAATAACGTGTTCTCCAAAGGCTGAGATAAAATGCTTTATTCGACCGGTAACAATTAATCGATATGGATCTATTGAAACGAACTCCACCGTATCTCCAATATTGTATCCCCAAAGTCCTGCGTTACTGTTTATGATAATAGCATAGTTTACTCCAAGTCGAACATCGTAAAGACTTATACGTGTTGGGTTTTCATTGAACATTTCATTTGCTGGAATAAACTCGAAGAAAATCCCCGAACTTACGTTGAGGAGTAAGCCAGGTTCTGTTTGACTATCTTGGAAAGCAATGAAACCTTCAGAGGCTGGGTAAGTTTCTATGGTATCTATTTTCTTTCCTATGAGTTGTTCAAGACTATTTCGATAAGGTTCATAGTTGACACCACCGTAGACAAAAACTTCGAAATTGGGGAATAAGTCCTTGATGTATTCTTTTCCTGATTTCTTTAATAAGCTTTCAAAATACATTTGTACCCAAGGCGGAATCCCGCTGATGAGGCGCATGTCTTGGAGAATGGTCTCCTCGACAATGAGTTCCAATTTGTCTTCCCAGGCTTCGATGCAATTCGTGGAGTAACTGGGCAATTGATTCCGTTTCAGCCAAGAAGGAACTTGGTGATTGACAATTCCAGAAAGGCGTCCAGTTTTGATTCCCCCTGTTTTTGTCAGCTCAGGACTTCCTGATAGGAAAATCATTTTACCATCCAACCAATCTCCTTTTTTACTTTCGATGTAGTAATGGAAAAGTGCGTTACGAGCGGTCTCAAAATGATTCGGTAAGCTCGCCTTAGTAATTGGAATATATTTAACACCAGAAGTGGTTCCAGAAGTTTTTGCAAAATAAATAGGAAAGCCTTTCCAAAGTACATCCGCTTCTCCTTTGATGATACGCTCTACATAAGGACTCATATCTTCATAATCCTGGATGGGAACAAGAGCTTTATAATCTTCGTAACTGTGAATATCCTTGAAGTTGTGGTCTCTCCCGAAAACCGTCTTTCGTCCCTCCTTGATCAGCTTTTTAAAAATCTTCTCTTGCGCTTCAATGGGTTTCTCTCTCCATTTCTTGATTTTCTTAGAGACCTTCTTTGCATATGGCTTTATGAGCTTTGATTTGAACCCCATTTTGTGTTAATTTTTTTCTGGAAGAAGGCTTCGGAAGCTGCCTTCAGGACTTTTTCTATAGTATGTGTAAAAATAGGGAAATTATGAGAATAGGCAAGTGCCTCCCACATTTCGTAGATATGATAAATATTAATGGTTAATCTAACATTGCCATTCTGAGGAGATAAAAAACAGAATCGATGTTGTATTTATTCTTATGGGCATTGTGAATGCTATGCGAGTGACGATGCTCTTCCTGTCATTCCGAGCGACCGAAGGGAGTCGAGGAACAGGAGGAGCAAGTACTTTTGTATTTTTAGCGGCCTGCCCTGAGCCAGTCCGAACCGGGCGGGCCTGTCGAAAGGGAGGTACGAGTCGAAAAATCTAGCTCTTTGACAAGGAGTTAGATTTCTCGATTCCGCTGCGCTTCACTCGAAATACAAACGTGTTTGTGGCTTTCTATCCCTCGGTTCATTCGTACCTCACTCACTCGGGATGACAGCCGTTCAGTTGAGAATAGTGTTGCGTTAAACACAAGAAAAAGGATGCTCTCCATTAGAAGAACATCCTTTTCCCAAGCCTATCCAAGGCTTCCCTACATCCGCAAATCCTCTACCTTCACACCTGGATGATCCTCGGCATTAAACGTAAAATGATCTTTTCCAAATTTCTTATTTGCATTCAGTGTATCGATGCTCAGGGTATACTTAGAACCATCCTTAGAGAACACCTTCATCCGCATGATCTTATTACTACCTTTTTCCACGGTCAATCTCAACTTGGTATATTCCGAATACCGATCTGTAGGTTTGAATTCTATTTGCTGAATGGATTTTCCACCTTCATTCCCCTCATTCACCAACCCATAAATGTACTCTCCTTTTTCATACAAGGTAAATAGATCGTCAGGCGAAAAGATGTTGATTTCTTCTTCCTCTCCTGCTTCCTCTACATCGTTGATTTGCACCTCATTTCGTTCTTTCAAGTACATCCACAAAATCTCTCCGTTACTGATGATTTCTTGTGGACCCATTTGCATTCGATAGCTATTCCCCTTTTGAGCAATGCTTCCTTTTTGTACTTCCTCTTTTTCTTCTGGAAAAGCGATAGTCAAGGTAAAATCGATTTCCATAGAAGAATAAGACTCGTATTCTTTCTTAAGCTTCTCCAAAATAGCCGTAGCTTCAGGATCCGAACTATCTGTAAAGGTATTGTCTTGTGCAATTAGGTTGCCGCTGACTAGTAAAGTGGCAAGGAGGCAAAATAGGAACTGTTTCATGATTCGTAATTTATGAATTCGTTTAACTAACACTATAATCGTGTGT
>CAZMYK010000721.1:0-2593 GCA_964570435.1 uncultured Saprospiraceae bacterium
ACCATTATTGTTGATAGCATTAACACTCCCTAGCATCGCTTCAAAACCTATCGCTATGTTGTTTTTATCGATATTAGTATCCCCACTATGAGCATTTGCTAGGGCGCTATAACCTATTCCTATGTTTTTGTTATTTCCTACATTATTGAACAAGCTAAAACCCCCAATGGCGATATTGAAATTTCCACCTAAATTCTCATTTAAAGCATTTACTCCCAAGCCGAGATTGAATATTCCTGTGGTAGTTTTAGTCAGGGATTGGAATCCAATTCCAACATTGTCACTGCCACTTGTAATGGCTTTTAGGACTTGATTTCCAATGGCTAAGTTATTGACTCCATTTACAGCAGCATTGCTAGATATGTTATCCCCAGATTCACTTCCTAGGAACAGATTATTATTCGCATTTGGAGTGAGCACTTGTAGGTCACCGTTGGTGTTTTTTTGGAAGCTTAATTTTTCGACACCTCCTATCTCAATTTTTACCTTTTCCTGGGCATGTAGCAAGCCTTGTGACGAGAGAACAATTATTAGTAGAACTAAGCGATAAAATTTCATTTTAGATGTTTTTAGTATTGATACTTCAAAACTATATCGCCAGTCTAATTCGTCCTATAACCCATTCGGGTTGTTTTTAGATTTCATCAGCCAAAAAGCAGGCCTATTTAGATCAATGTTTTAGTCAATTAGAAATAATATCCCTAAATTTCAATCATCAATAAAAGATTGTTTGACTAAGACTACCTATTTTATACAAATCTCGCTCTTCTTCTTGTCTTGCACCTTCCTGAAGGCTCAGATTCAAGCGCCTATTCCCATTGATTTGCAATATGATGTGAGATTGATTTCACCTTCCCATCTAACCCCCTTTACCACCATTCAGAACCTTATTCAAGACAGCTTAGGTTTTGTGTGGATAGGTACCAACGAAGGCCTGCATTGTCTTGACGGTAGTGGCTTAGTTACCTATAATCTTGACCCCCAGACAGAGAAATTAGGAGTAGTAGCAGATGGTGATGGCTACTTCCGAACAGCAATGGGTGAGAACAACATATTGTGGGCGGTCGAAAACTATACAGATTATATCGTTGGATTTAATGTAGTCACAAGAGAGGAAGCTTATAGGATTAAAGTGCCAAACTTCGGAGGTGGAACATTACAGACTTTAGATAATGGAGATGTATATTTAATGTATAAGGATACAGATGAGGTCATGTGGTTAACCTGCATTTCTTGTGCACCAAGAAGAAAGGTTGAAGTTCTAAAAAATAAACGTGTTGACAGTTACGTAACCCACAATAATGAACATTGGGTTCATGCCGGACCTGTCTTTTATCAGTTTTCTACCGAAGGCAAGCTTATCAAGACCTATGACAATGAGGACGACTATCACGTGAACTGGAAATACGGAGATTCTTTACGATTTTATCAAGCAAGCAGAACCTTTCCAAAAGTCTTTGACCCGGAAAGTCAAGAGATTGTCGCTGCATATAATGTTCCAAGGCAGTTTGAGAATTCAAGTTTTCACCATCTCAAGAGAAAGGATGAAGTTTGGCTTTCGGACTTACAACATGACTTTCTGATTTGGAATCAGAAAGATAATACCGTTCAAGATTACTCTACGGTCATTAGTAGGCTTCTGAAGGATAATGCACCGACTGGACTTTCAGGAGATTTTAGATTCCAATCGGAATTACAAGATGGCTCAGTGCTATATTCTAAGTTTAATACCTTACTCCAATTCACAAAGAAGAATACTGATGCTGATTTGCATCGAGAATCACTTACCTCAGATCAGCAAATAACAAGTATGAGGGGTCTAGCAGAAGATTACGCTGGAAATATCTACGCCTCTTATTATACAGCAGTTGCAGTCAAAAAAAAAGGAGAAGACTCCTTCCTTCCTTTCAGTGATACTAGGGAAGCGCCGAAAGAAGCAGAGCGAACCTATTCCTTGTCCCATTGGAAGAACCATATCATATGGGATAAGGCGGTTTTCGACCTAGCAAGAAATACTAGCACATCTTTTGGAGATGGAATTTATGGTCAGCATGTGAATCACCTCATAGAGGCTGATACTTTATGGGCCTACGAATGGTATGCGAATACTTTCATCAAGTATGATCTGTCCTCAGACAAACATCAAGTTGTGAGTGATTCACTGATACTAAACACTCCCATAGTTTCCGACATCGAAGTAGAGGACGAAACGGGACATTTTTGGTTTGCCACGCAATACTACGGAATACTAGTCTACAATAGACAAGGGGAATTAGTGGATAGGTATGACCCAGAATTGTTGGATCAACACAAAATGAAAAATAATGTCTTTTTCATCGAGCATGAAGGCGATTCGGTGTGGTTTGGAACGGAACTGGGACTAGGTCTGCTAGATAAGAAAAATAGGCAAGTTAGACTTTTCAACAATCCAACTTCTAGTGAGAATGGGGTGGAAATCAGAAGGAAGTTCTATTCAATCCTCAAAAACGATGACGCTGACTTTTACCTAGGAACGGACCACGGAATTTGTTTTTTTGACAAAAAGAGGCTTCGCTTTCAAAATCTGATACCTAGACATGCGCTGGCAGGCATC
>CAZMYK010000722.1:0-2591 GCA_964570435.1 uncultured Saprospiraceae bacterium
CAATCTCAGCATATTCTCCTGGCGGATGTATTCTAATTGCTGGGTCTGCGATTGTGTCATCGTTAAATCTTCCTACTTCAGTAAAATATTGATATGATATAGCATCTACGGACTGATCAGTAAAGGAAATATCTAAAGGAGCACAACCACTTACCGTTGATGTCAAGAAATCAGCTCGTGGATCACTTATCACGATTGTGTCGAAGGCTATATTCTCACATCCGTTCTCAAAGTTAAATGCTTCGAGCGATACCACATATTCACTTTTATCTGGAAAATCAATGACCACACTATCAGAAAGAGGAAGGAAGGTAGTATCCCCAGAAAAGCTATAGGACCATACCAATGAATCAAAGTCCGAAGATGTATTTACTGCCTTTACTTGATATGGGTTGTCACAATTGTATTCTAAGTCGAATCCTACTCCAGGAAAATTAACTAGGAATAGCGAGTCTTTTGTTATTGAGGCGTAGCATCCATTGTGACCGACTTCCAAGCTCACGTTGTAGTTACCAGGAGTAGTAAAGGTCATTTCTGCATTTTGATCAAAGTTAAATGTGGAATCATTAAATGTCCACAACCACTCATTTGCTGGACCTGTGGATGTATTTACGAAGGAAATAAGTTCCCTTGGACAGACTTCGTCGTCAGCTAGGCCAAAGTCCACCTCTGGCATGATTCCCCCGCGCAAGATGTCGTCACCTTTAATTGTATCAACACATCCAGCCTCGTTGACCACACTTACTTCTAGCTCATAATTAGCTACCTGATCAATAGGTATCGAAATAGTGCTTTCATTGCTGGTCAATTGTTGTGGACCATCCACATTCCAAAGTATTTCACTAATTGGGCTGGCAGAATTACTTGTAATTCCAAGATCAGCGGTAAAGGGTACACAGCCTTCATTTTTTCCGATCAAGCTAATTTGCAGAGGTTCAATTACAACAGTATCCAACAAGGCAACTGTCCTGCAACCTGCTTCACTTTCTTTGAGAAGTCTTACATCATAGCTGCCAAACGATCTAAAATCATATGTTACTTCTTCACCTTGAGCTATTGTGTCATATGCACCTGGAGTCCCGATGTACCAAATGTACCTACCAGCGTCGCCTGAAAATTCTGTAAAATCGACCCTTGCAGGCAATTTGCAATTATTCTCTACTACGATCTCGTAGTCTAAGGACGGATTGGACTCAACCTCCACCTCAAATTGTGACACCTGTACACCCTCACATTCTGCCGTCTTGCGAGACAGAGAGATCGTATAAGTTCCAGGAACTTCATACTGGTGGCTTGGATCTCTGTCGCTAGAAGTAAGTCCATCTCCGAAATCCCATTCCCAGCTCTCTGCTTCGATGGGCGATAGATCTTCGAACTGGACAGATCCTTTGGGACAGATTAATTTCGGATAAAAATCGAATAAGATACTTCCGCCGGTGTTGATGTAATTACTTAGAAAAAGTGTGTCTGTGCAAGTTGAAACGGTATTGACAGCTATGATTTTCACATCGTAGTTTCCTTCTGATTGATAGACAGTGGGACTTGGATGGGCGCCTTCAAATACTTCGCCGTTGCCAAAGTCCCACGTATATGAAACAGCTTCCTCAGCTCCTAGATTTTCAAATTCTACTGTCATTGGAAATGAGCAACCTATTGGTTCTGTCGTGCCAATATTTATGTTGGGTTTACCCAAGGCTGTGACTAGGTTAGTCTTCGTTATCGAATTGGAACAACCCTTGTCATCTTCAACTGATAGACTTATCGTATATGTATCTGCTTGTTCGTAATTGCTAAATATAGGCATGCTTGAATTGGAAGTTTCCAAGATCCCATTTGACCCATTTAGTCCCCACACCCAATTCACAATTCCCCCATTAGCACTGGTCGAAAGGTCTTTATAGTTCACCAATAATGGTGTACATCCAACACTCACATCTACAGTAAAATCCGCTGTTGGAACATCGTAAACTTCAATATAGTCTTGCTTACAGAGGCTTGATTGATTGCCCTTTTCATCTGTTACTGTGAGGCAGATCTCATAAGAACCCACGCTCGCGAAAATTCTTCCTGGATCTTCTAAATCAGAAGTCACACCACCTAGGTCCCATAACCATGAAGTTATGTTTCCAGCTGAACTTGTAGAAAGATCCTCGAACTGGCTCTGCACACTAGAGCAGCCATTCATCTTATCTACAGTAAAATCAACGGTGACTTGCCCTTGCGCAAAGGCGTGCAAGATGATACATAGTAGCAGAAGCGAAAGTGATTTCCAGGCCATACCTTTCTTTAAGAAAATAAAAGATGTACTCTATAAATAAGGTTGGGCGCTAGGTAGGGTATAAGTATGACACAACATCACTTGTACTCACCTATGATTTAACTTAGAAATAAATGTAGATAATCAAAGATCTGCGGAATGTCACCAGCGCGGTAATATTCGCAATAAAAAAAATTCAAAAAGACAATTCACTAGATCAATTCCATATCCAGAAAAGTTTTCCAATTTTTATCGGACTAGAGTTACATCTCCTCTTTTCACCACGAGAGACTCGTCTTGCGGGCAACTTGCAACTATAGAATAAGAATATACG
>CAZMYK010000723.1:0-2591 GCA_964570435.1 uncultured Saprospiraceae bacterium
GTCGGTTTTGATAGCCAACCAATGCTTATTCCGATGGCAAGAATTAGCCCTCCAATGAAATATTTCTTCATGGTCTACTTTTTATATTTATTAAGAATAGCCCTTGCCACATCTTCGTCAAAGATTGCTTTGGCTACTTGTAAGTCATAATTGTAAGTGCTTAGTTCGATTTCCAGAATCTCCCTAAGATCGATCTCTGATGCAGCATATTCCTTCTTCATTAGAGTCAAAGTGGTCTCTGAAATTTCTCTTAGCTTTTGATATTTGGCTACTACCTGTCTCGAATATTCGATCCTAAGCAGGGCACTTTCTATTTCAGATTGAAAGATCTTTTGCACTGCTAATTTTTCTTCTGCAATCACAGACTTTACCACCTCTTCTTGCTTTTGGGCAGATTGATATCTTTTCTTACTTATCGGGATTCTGATACTTCCCATCGGCATTAGGATGTCTCTCCCGTTTCCCTGGAAGTCTACATCTGACCTTCGTCCTATGTACCCATAGTCAAGGCCTACGCTGAACGTAGGCTTCATTTCTATCTTAGATTGACTAATTCTGCTATCAGCAAGACGAACCCTTTGGTCCAAGATTGATAACCTAGGATGCTGGAAGGATGTGTATGATGCAGATGCCAGAATAGGAGCACTTGGGGACTTTGCGACGTTAATTTCAAGCTCCAAAGGTCTACCTGAAATTAGATTGACCTGCATTCTTGCAAGCTCTATTTCTTTCTTGATTAATTCTTGGTCGCCGTCCAAAGCTTCTGCCTCTCTTTCGATTAGCAGAACGTCTCGAAGTGACCCTGTGTTTGAACTTACAGCGGACTTCGCAAGTTCCTGGTAGGAGGAAAGGAGGCTAATCTGTTCGCTAACTATTTCCAGTCTTCTATGGTGAAAAAGCAGGGAGCTGTATTGTACACGCAATGAGTATTCAAGATCTATTGCAGCAAGCGCTTCATTTTCTGATTGTGTCAATGCCTTCGCCTTCTGAACATCTTTTGCAGCCTGAAGCTTACCCCTCCAAGGAATGGACTGTCTGATCCCAAGTCGGAATCTCTGTGGTCCATTTCTAGTTTCGATCGGTAGGGCACCTAGGGACAGATTGGCACTTGGATCTGGCCAAAAACCTACCTGATCTACTTCTAACTTCGCAGCTTCATAGGCTAGTCTTTCAGCACGCAAGTGAGGATCATTTTTGACCGCCATGGCTATAAATTCTTCAACCGTTTGCGCTGAAATTAGTGCGCTTGTGAATAGCAATGTGAAAGTTAGGATAGCCTTCATTTCGTTTTTCTTTTCGAAGTAATAAAATATTGCCCTTCCTTCCACAAGGAAAATAGAACAGGCACAGTGAACATTGTGACTACTTGGAAGATCATTCCACCAAAACTTGGAATGGCCATTGGGATCATGATGTCTGATCCACGACCAGTGCTTGTAAGGATAGGCAGTAGGGCTAGAATTGTCGTGGCAGTGGTCATCATAGCAGGTCTGACTCTCCTCCTTCCTGCTCTAACGACGGCCTTCCTAATGGCTTCAATATCACGCTCTTCTGAATCTTTGAAGTTATCTCTTAGGTAGCTGCCTACAAGGACACCATCGTCAGTTGCAATTCCAAATAAGGCCAGGAAACCTACCCATACCGCGATACTTAGGTTAATACCTTTGACCTGGAAAACATCTCGCATGTGGGCGCCTAGAAATGAAAAGTCAAGGAACCAGTCTGTGTTGAATAGGCCGATCATAATGAAGCCTCCGGCAAATGCAACAAAGACTCCGGTGAATACCATCAGGGATAAGGCTAGTGATCGAAACTGCATAAAAAGGATGAAGAAGATAAATAGCAAGGCCATTGGAATGACCAATTTTAAGCGCTTTGTGGCACGTTCTTGTTGCTGGTAATTTCCTGAGAACTTAAAGCTAACACCAGCTGGGATTTCTAATCTACCTGCATCGACCATCCCGCTAAGGTGTCTTTGTGCGCGTTCCACAATATCTACTTCAGCGTATCCATTTTCTTTGTCAAAGAGAACATATCCGACAAGAAAACCGTCTTCACTCTTGATGGCTTGTGGGCCTTGCTCGTATCTTACTTCAACAAATTCACTTAGAGGAAGCTGACCATTTTGGGTGCTTGGAAGTAAGATCTTTCCAATAGCATCTACGTCACTTCTATAGTCGAGTGGGTACCTTAATCTAACGGCATACCTTTCTCGACCTTCCACGGTTTCAGTCATTTTCATGCCACCCATTGCAGCTTCAATTTGTCTTTGAACAGTTTCCACTGTGATTCCGTAGTTGGCAATCTTTTCTCGATTAATATCTAAAAGCATATATGGCTTACCGATAATTCTTTCAGCGAAGACCGAGGCATCCTTTATTCCTTCCACATTCCGCAGCTGATTTTCTAGGTCGATTGCAAAGGTTTCAATGTTCGCAAGGTTCGGCCCCTTGATCTTGACTCCCATTGGCGCCCTCATGCCAGTTTGTAACATGATCAACCTCGTTTCGATCGGTTGTAATTTTGGGGCAGATGTCAGTCCGGGTAGTTTGGAAGCTTGCACAATTTCATCCCAAATGTCATCACTTGAT
>CAZMYK010000724.1:0-2590 GCA_964570435.1 uncultured Saprospiraceae bacterium
TGGGTTATAAGAAGTATAATCATCTCCCATTAAGTATAATAAATTGGTAGCTGCCACATAAATTCTCGCAGAACGCAAACCTACATTACTGATTAAATCAGACTTAAGGGAGTAACCAATAGTGAAGTTTCTCAATGCTAAATAAGAAGCATCTTGAATGATGTCGTCTGTAAAGATTCTTTGCACTAAGGTACTACTGTCTGGATTTCCAGCAATAACAGCAAAACGATCCTTGTGCTTACCTAGAGCTGCGATCGCACCAGCCTCGGTGTCTAATCTCAAGCCAGCCTCTCTCTTGGCTTCATCAGGACCATGACATGTGTAGCATCTATCAGATAGAATCGGTCTGACATGGAAATTGAAATCAATTTGATCTGGAACTACTTCAGCGAACGCCAAGTCATATTCTTCGCCCACTTTATTCTCAGCGCAAGAAAACACTAGAAGAAGGGATATAATAAGTATTAAGTATCGTACTTGCATATTGTGATCTTATTCAACTTTTCCTCAACAGGCTAAGGATCACTAGCTTGAAGAGCATATTCACAAATTATTATAGAATAAGGACGCAGAGTATGAATTCACTAAGGTATAATAAATTGTGAGTTAAACGAATTTAAGTATAAATTTATAATTACTGTGTGCGTACACAGTAATTTATTATATTGAGGAAATAATAACCTATATATTTATTCTTCTAGGATGTCACAGAAGATCAGAATTAAAGATATTGCTACAAAGGCTGGTGTATCTCCCGGGACGGTAGATAGAGTCTTACACAAGCGTGGAAACGTATCCGCCAAGGCACGTGAAAAGGTGATGGCTGCCTTAGAAAAAATGGATTACAGCCCTAATGTATTGGCCAGCGCACTAGCATATAACAAGATTTGGAAGGTGGCAGCTATTATTCCTAGAGAAGACAAGGATCCATTTTGGATGCAACCTAAGGAAGGCATTCAGAAGGCGCTCAAGGTCGTTAAGGATTATGGTCTTGCTTTGGACTTTTACCAATTCTATGAAAATGATGTGAATGACTTCAAGGTCCAATCGCAATCTATTCTCGAGAGTTCCTACGATGCTGTGATCATCGCCCCTCTTTTCAGGGAGGAAAGTTTACACTTCATGGAAGAGTGTCAGGCAAAGGGAATTGCCTTCGTCCAGATTAACACCAATCTAGATACCAACTTCGACAAGCAATTATGCTACATAGGCCAAGATTCATATCATAGTGGAGTCTTGGGGGCCAAGCTTCTTGCCTTTGGTCTTACATCTGGAGAAAAAGTAATGATTGCGCACTTGGAAGAGTTGGTTTATAATTCCCAACACCTGATTGACAAGGAGCAAGGATTCAAAGACTACTTTGCAAATCATCCTTCCCAAAAAATCGAAGTGGTTACTGGACACTTTGTAAATCCATACCATCACAAGGGTCTAGTTGCCTTTTTTAAGGACCACCTAACGAAGCATCCAACGTTGAAAGGTATATTTATTACAACATCGAGGGCCTTTCACGTTGCGAATGCAATGAAAGCACTTGGTCGGGATGACCTAAAGATAGTGGGCTACGACCTCATCGAACCCAATCTGAAGTTCTTAGACACTGATGAGATTAACTTCCTAATTAATCAGAATCCTTTTAAGCAAGGCTTCCTTGCGATGATTAACATTTTCAACCACCTGCTGCGAAAGATCGAGCCAGAAAAGGTGCAACACTTGCCACTAGATGTTGTGATGAAGGAAAATGTCAGCTACTACAGCAAAAATAAAACCGATTCAGTTCCGATTGTATTGTAGCATGGAATGTGCGGTAGTAGAGTTTCTATTGCTCTTCGGCACTATATAGCTCCCTCATAGGGCTTAAAGCCCTATGAGGGAAAATTTCACCAGACCTGTTTCATTGAAAGTCATCCTTGGACATTCGTCTCACTTTTTGATATAGTGCATTTGAGTCATTTGAAATTCGCAAATTTTCTGACGATGCTTTTATTTACCTCTTTATTCTGGAACTTAAGTAAAGAACGGGGCTTCAACTTGCTTTTAAAAACATCTTAATCCTCTGATAGTAAGGTGCTTATATCTACTCTGAGCTTTGCTGAATATCCTTATATAATTCATGCTTGTCATAAAGCTTAGGCTCAATTCCTCGATCTCTTAATACCTGATTAATCGAGTCAATTATGACATTAAGGTCGCCAAGGTGTTGCTGGATCCTATTGAATCTCTCTTCTCTTTCAGAAACCGGGATTGCATCCAATTCTTTCTTGTATTGCATCTGCATTTCCGCAGTAGCTTCGCTGTATAATTCAGCTTCGATTCTCATCCGTTCAGAACCATCTATTAATTCCTTGTAAAGTTCCACAGCATCCTTTAAGGAAATCTCCAGTAAGATATAGTCATCTGATTCAAAATGCGGAAAATCATATCCTTCTGCAAGCATGGCTTCCTTGATGTCGGCCTGTCTTTGATGGAGTACCTCTTCTTGAGATAGGGGTTCAACTTGTCTACAACTTGCTCCAAGCAAAAGAAATAGTATTAAAATTACAAAATTACTTTTCATGGCTCTCTTAATTACTTGCTTGTCATTCTTTTG
>CAZMYK010000725.1:0-2588 GCA_964570435.1 uncultured Saprospiraceae bacterium
CAGCGTAGAAGTGAAAATACAAGACCTACTATTGGATACCAGCATCAACATAAGAGCCCTAGAAATACACAACTCAGAGGTATACGTTGCGACAGCTGATTCTAGAGTCCTCGTTTTACAAAAGGATGCCAGTAAGTTTATCGACCTTTGGGAAAAAGATTCTATCAATAATCCAAATTTTAGGTCGCTTGCAGTCACAAATAAGGGGGTTTTCGCCTTGGCAATCGGTTCGCCTGCACTGCTTTATAAAAACGGTGAAATAGTCTACAGAGAAAATGATGAGAAGGCCTTCTACGATTCTATGGAATTCTGGAACGAAGAGGAAGGCATAGCAATGGGTGACCCTACAGGGGCTTGTCTAAGCATTATCATAAGTCGTGATGGAGGTGACTCTTGGGAGAAGTTAGACTGCTCCAATCTTCCCAAAGCCACTGAAGGAGAAGCGGCCTTCGCAGCCAGCGACTCCAACATCAAGATAATCGGAGACCACACTTGGATAGCAACAGGTGGGATGGCCAGTCGGATTTTCCATTCTCCAGACAAAGGCATGACATGGAAGGTCCATGAAACGCCGATCATCCAAGGCAGTTCGACAACAGGTATGTATTCCGTAGATTTTTATGATCAAAATCTTGGCTACGCAATAGGAGGAGATTATACTAAGCCTGAAGGAAAAGTGGGAAATAAAATCATGACCTCTGATGGCGGCAGGACGTGGAAGCAGACCGCAAGTGGCAGTGCTCCAGGTTACAGAAGTTGCGTGCAATATGTGCCTGACAGTGGAGGAAGGTCCCTCCTATCAGTTGGCTTCAAAGGCATAAATCTTTCAAAAGACGGGGGTAAGACTTGGACAATGATAAGTTCTGAGGGCTTCTATACCCTTAGGTTCATGGATTCTAAAGTGGCCTATCTCGCAGGTGCAGGAAGGATTTCTAAACTAGAGTTTCGCTAAATCCAAGTAAGACATTTGCGCTATTTTTAGAAGCTCCCAAAGGCAATTATGTTCACTTGGTCACGTCCACCTTCGCCGAAGAATTGGTTCATGTATCCCAATTCGAATCTCAGTTGTTTAGTGGCCCTATAACCTAGTCCTCCATAAAGTCTATTCCTATCAAAGGGATCCGAAGACGCCCCTAAGAAGATTTCATCATAGGCCGATAAGTAGAATTTTTCATCTATAGGAATTGCAATGGCCAGGAAGTATCGAAACCTCATCTTGAAATCGGATTCTACAAATCTTTGCTCGAAACGGTAACGATGTTGGACCGATGCATAAGCAAATTTCTGCTTCGTAACAAATTGTTGGTATATCCTGTGCTCATTCACAATAGCTTTTTCAGGCATACCATCCAGGTAGTTCTCGCTTCTGATAAAACCATATCCAGCAAGGAGGTTGTTATTATTTTCTGATAAGTTGTAACCTATCCCCGTCCTTAGAAGCAGTTGCTCTAGATCACCTATGGCATTGTAGTTTCGATATTGTACTTCATGGTGCCAATTCCACTTTGAATCTATCTTCTTGTTACCAATATAGATCAACCAATTTCCAAGCTCACTTTCTTGCGCTGAACTGACCATTGGCAATAAAAAAACGAAGGCTAGTGCTACTAAAAGTCTCATTTCCAATCGAGTTTATGATGAACTATAATGTAATAATAGTAGGTTTTGTTCGTCTAAAATCAAAATATAATTCTTGTGATAGGCATAAAGATGTAGTTAAGCAAAATTCTCCCATTTATAAAATCGGTATTTTTAAATAATCAGAATTAGGCAAGTAAATAAAGGCACCACTGAAAGCAATTCAAATTAAACCTAGCTTACCTATCTTTGTCAAATAACAAATGAGAAATATACTCCTAAGATTATCATTCCTACACTTCCTCTTCAAATCTTCAGCCAAGGAGGCCAACCTAACATCCTACTCGTTATAGCTGATGACATGGGAATCGATATGTTAAATGGCTATGGAATTGGAAGTGACTTAGCGGCGACTCCACATCTAGACCAGCTCAAAGAAAATGGTGTCACCTTCGTAAATGCATGGTCTACTCCACAATGCTCACCTACAAGGGCGGGAATACTAAGCGGAAAATATGGTGTCAAAACAGGAGTATTTAGTCCTCCGGCAAATCTTGATCTAGAGCATCAATCAATATTTCATAAGATCTCGGAGGCAACTGAGAATGCCTACAAAACCGCAGTAATTGGAAAGTGGCATGTGTCTGACCCCATCGATAATGACCACCCACTGCAGCATGGGGCAGACTACTTCGAAGGATTTCTAAGGGGATCTGTCAATGACTACTACAATTGGACCAAGGTCAAGAACGGTAGCGAGGAAGTTGTGACGGAATATGCAACAAGTCACCTTACAAGTGCAGCCTTAGAGTGGATAAATCAACAGTCAAATCCTTGGTTCCTGTGGCTAGCACATGCCACCCCACATACCCCCTTCCATGAACCTCCGGCAGGTCTATTTCAGGTTGAGAACACAGACAACAACACTAACAAATACCTTGCTGCCGTGGAAGCCATGGACTTTGAGATCGGACGACTGCTAGATGGCTTGGATCAGCAAACAAAGGAAA
>CAZMYK010000726.1:0-2580 GCA_964570435.1 uncultured Saprospiraceae bacterium
GTGTTCAGATCCCAACGTTTCCATTGGGGCTGGTAATCTTCGGGTGGCAGTAGGGTGCAGAAATGTCCGAAGGTCCAGGTGACTTGAAAGCCATTGCCTTCAAAGTAACCGTCCTTCCTTGCTTTGGCGCCTATGACATTGGCAATTTCTTTAGCTACACTAGGTTTTTCTGCAATACAGACTTTCACTTGCTGAGATATGATTTATGCGTGCAAAAGTAAGGAATTGGAGGCTCAAGAGGCTCATTAGGAAGCTTAAATTTCTTACAAGTTCTAGCACCTTCAAGAGAACGCCTAGGAGCTTACTTCTTAACTGCCATTGAGAATCTCTGGAGGCACCTCAACATCTCCCTCCATTATGTCCTCACTCATCCCCATGCTCAGTGCCCATCTGAAAATCCACGAAATTCCACGCTTGGTGTAGGTCTTGACCTCGGTCATGTATTCTCTTTGCCGCAATACTTCTTTTTGCGAAATAAATCGGTACCCATTCTTGACATACATTTCAGCAAGGTCGTCAAGGTAGTTGGCGTTGAGGAGACTTGCATGGATTAACAAGGTGTGGTCTATGTTTCGTCCAAATACCTCCATCGACTTTTTCTCAAAGTACTTCAGCTTTTGCTCCATGTAGTCAATGTAGGTCGCTCCAATCTTCTTCGATGCTGCATCATCTGCGGCAGCAAGAGCATCGTGGTAGGCCTTTGCAAAAAGGTAGTCAGCATTGTCAATCGTAACTGGGCTGACGACGTAGGATTCTTCTTCAAGAAAGGCTTGGAGCTTATCACTCCTGGTTGAATCTGGTCCTAGGTGTAGGTAGGGGTGTCTAAAGTACTTCACTTGGTGACCATACTTTTTCAATAAAGGAAGGTGGTGCCTTTCTCCTCTCAGAATATCTTCGAAGTAGGTGGAATCCTTGACCTTGTTGTAGTCCAGGTGGGAATAAGTGTGATTCCCTAGATCGCATCCACTACTAAGCCACATTTCTAGCAATTGGACTTTGTCTTCCTCTAGTCGGCCTCTCTTATACAGTTTCCTTTCATTCACAAAGGCAATTGCAGGGATGCCAAATTCCTCACAAGTTGCTAGAAGTTTGGTAGTGATCTCCTTAGCAAGGTTCTTGTCCTTCGATCCGTAGGTCACTGCGGGTACATCGTCAATCGAAATGCAGATACCTTTTTCTTGGCCATAGAATTTCGTGGTCCATAGAATTAGAAATAGGAATAGAAGTAGTCTCATTTGAATTTGATATTTCTTAAATGGTAGTGCGAATCTTAGCTAATTAAAAGCCTGCTTTGTGACGGAACCGAGGTGATCTTTTTGACCTTGCCATCCATTTCTCTAGTCAGTAGACTTTTCCACAGAACTTGCATGGTCTTTGATGATGAACCACTTACCGTCATTGTGCTCCAGCGCGTAACTGACATTCATTCTATTAAAATAGGGCTTTCCATCTCTTTCTGGTTCACTGTATACAATCTCTACGATGGCAATTCCAAATTGTTCTCCGATATCAGTGTTTAGGATTTTAGTTTCAAAGGACCACATGGTATCTTGGAACCATGCCTCATGGTAGTCAAGGAAACCGCTAACCGAATCTATGATCTCGGTGCTAGGAAGAATAAGTTGCATCTTGCCTGTAGGTAATAGGGTACTTTTCAAGGTCGCTAAGTCCCTATTGGTCACTGCATCTAGGTGCTTCTGCATTGTCGCTACAAAGTCCGCTTTTTTGGCTTGAACCTCTTCTTGACTGGCAACTTTCAACTGTTCCACTGAGTCCTCATGGCAGGAAGCGCAGAAAATCAAAACTATAAGTAGTAAGCTCCACTGTTTAATTTGTAAGATATTTGGATTCTTCATTTTCCTTTGTTTTTGATTATTCTCAGCGGTAGTTGCATGAGGTGTTTTGTGTGAGGTCCACAAGTATGCTATGCAAGTTCTAATTCCCAAGGTAGTCTCCGATTAAGCTCTTTTCCTTTTCGTAAATTCTCTTAGACGCCAAGAGAAGATAGCGGTAGGTAGAAACTGTATTTGTGAATTCATTGGAATAATATTGGGCTTCCTCATCAGCTGAATTAATCTTCGGTTGGGTCCAGTTGACCATGTCAAAATTAGACTTCAAGTACGGATAATAGTGATTGTCATAAAGGTTGCTGTTACTCACATTGACCTTTTCTACATTCTTAAAACTATCGTAAAGGGTTATAATTTTTCTCTTTTGCTCATAGTCATTAAGAAACCTAATGTCACCTGACTGTGTCAATACTTCATAGGCATTGGTACTAAGATCAACATTTTGCAAATTCAACAGTCGCATCGCATAATTTCGAATTGTGCTTAGGTCTTTGCTCGCTGACATCTCAGTAAGTAAGGAGTCACAAAAAGAAATCTGATTGCCAATCTGCTCTATTCCCGCAGTAAGTTTCTTCTCATTGTCCTCACATTCGGCTGTAATATAGCTCAAGTGGCTTGCGATTAACTTGCGCTTTGTTAGGTTGTCGGAACACTTGTTAAGTTGGAAGGCAATTAAGATCCCTATCAATACTACAAAGAATTCTAAAGAATGGTTAAGCCAGTTTATCTT
>CAZMYK010000727.1:0-2571 GCA_964570435.1 uncultured Saprospiraceae bacterium
ATTGCTGACAACATATCGAAGGCCACTCCTGCGCATTCTCCGACTCCAATGGCTTGTACATAGTCTTCCTCCTGTCCCCAATCAAGAAAGTCGGCATTTACCAAGGTCTCTTTGTTCGCGAAACCCTTCAAAACTTCATAAAAGTACTTTCGGCCCATTCGAACCGCATATTCCGTAAAATGCTCGTCTATTTCGGCACCGTTCTCAAAGTCTTCAAGTAGGGCAGTGATTGCAGAAGGAATTCTCTTTGTGGGGAGTTTGATGATTTTTTCTGCGATATAAGTCCTTTGATCTACAACTCCTCCACCAAGCACAACTTGCATGGCAGGAAGTATTCTTCCATTGATTTTAATCGAACTACCATGTAAGCCAATGCTTGCAGCCATATGTTGCCCGCAGGCATTCATGCATCCGCTAATTTTGATGCTGATGTCGGAATTGGTCAAGTATTCCTGGTGCTGTGCCTTAATGTGATTTTCGATTTCCACAGCAAGACTGGTCGAGTTAGTGACTCCAAGATTGCAAGTGTCAGTTCCTGGACATGCAGTCACATCAATAATCGTTTCAGCACCAAAATCAGCAAGCCCTAGGACCTTAAGCTCTGTATAGATTTCTTCAATATCAGATGGAATGGCGTACCTAAGCAGAATGCCCTGGTGAACGGTGAAACGAATGTCATCGGCAAAGTACTTCTTGACTACTGTAGCTAAAGCCCTTGCTTGGTCAGAAGATATGTCACCGAGCCTTACTTTTACATTTACGGAATAGTATCCACTTTCCCTTATCGCTCTAACATTCGTTTTCTTCCATAGCTCAAAGTGTGGGTCATCTGTTTTCTCCAAATTTGCATTGGTAGTACTTTTTCTAGGAAGTGGCGCCTTCCACACCTCTTCTGAGATGCCTACCTTCTGGTGGGGTAGACTAGCTAATTCTTCATCAATTAGGGCTGTCAACTTTTCTCGCCCCATGCTTTTTAGCAAAAACTTCATCCTTGCCTTGAATCTCTTTTCCCTTTCCCCATATCTATCAAAAACCCTTATTGCTGCCTCCATATAGGGAATGATTTCATCTACAGGAATAAATTCGCTAACAGTAACGGCCTCCATTGCCTGAGCGCCTAGTCCACCGGCAAGTAGAAGTTTGAAACCCTTTACGTCTCCTTTTAGCCTTGGGATAAAACCAAAATCATGAAAGTAAGCAAAGGCAGAGTCTGCATCGCTTGAGGAAAAGGCAATTTTAATTTTCCTTCCCATTTCTTGACATATCGGATTTCTAAGGAAGTAGTTATAAACACCCACAACATAAGGCGTGATGTCAAAGACTTCATGTGAATCGATTCCCGCGTTAGAAGAAGCGGTAATGTTTCTAACGGTGTTACCGCATGCTTCCCTGGCATTCATTCCTACTTCTGCCATCATTTCCCAGACCTTCGGCGAATTTTGCAGCTTAACATAGTGGAATTGTATGTTCTGCCTTGTTGTAATATGTAGGTTTCCAGTGGCATATGCATCTGAAATATCTGCTAGTCTATACAATTGCTCAGCAGTGACGTGACCGAAAGGAATCTTAGTCCTAAACATATGAACACCTAGTTGTCTCTGTCCATATACTCCCCTTGTAAGTCGGTAGTGCTTGAACTTATCTTCATTAATCTGTCCCTTATTGAAAAGATCAATCTTGTACTTGAGTTCTCCTACATCGGCCTTGGCATCGATTACAAATTGCTCATGTGTCCTGCTTGTTACTGACATTGTCTGTGTTTATTTACTACAAAAAAAATCCCTCCGAGAAATTTCATCTCGAAGGGATTTTGAAATAGTATTTATTCAATACTACTATTCCTTTCCAGATGAGTACGGAGATCTACAACAACAGCAACACTTCATTTCTGTCATTGGTACTTCGGCCTTAACTGTGTATTTCTTCATAATTTGTCTTTGCACTTTTTATAATGCATTACAATAATGTGCCATTTAAATAGACTTACCAAGAAAAAGTCAAAAAATTAACATAACTTTTAATGTTGATTTATGAGCATATGTTCATATGTTATTATGTTCAAAATCAGTTGTTTACGTCATTATCTGTCAAGGAATACATAGGGCCTGCGGGGCCGAGCGCTTGATGCACGTAAGCAACCTATGATTCACTATTTAGGTTGATCTAAAATAAAAATTTAGCGTAGTCTAAATTAACTACAATTTGATCGGAGGGTTTTTTTCAATAAAGTGGACTACTTCTTCAGGATCGTCTGTTAGAAAGAGCATAGACTGATAAGCTTTGTCTTTGGCCAATTGTTTTAGTGTTGGAAAGAGCATGGTTTCGATTTCGTAACGATCTTTGCCTAGAAAAACCATTGGGCTTTGAAATCCAAAGGTTCCATAGTGGTTCTGCGCTGCATCCATGAAGATTTCCTGGGTCGTTCCAGCACTACCTGGTGCATAAATGATTCCGTGGATACAAATAGCTAGTAAGGTGTCTTCCCGGATGCTATTAGAGAAGTATTTTGCAATGTCAGAAGCAAAGACATTGCTAGGTTCATGTCCATAAAACCAGGTAGGAATGGCTAAA